>JAFASD010000284.1 GCA_019244945.1 Acidobacteriaceae bacterium
GCGGCGGTCAGTTTGAGCCAAATATCCGTTTCAGCATTGAGTCGTTTTCGACCAGACCGGGTGAGTTCGTAGTATTTGGCCCGGCGATTGGTGTTTGATGTGCCCCATCGTGCCTTGATCCAGCCTCGCCGCTCCAATCGATGTAGAGCCGGATAAAGCGATCCTTGCCGCACCTGAAGAACTTCGCTGGAAACCTGTTGGATGCGCTCCGATATCGCCCAGCCGTGTTGGGGGCCCAGGGCGACGGTTCTGAGAATCAGCAGGTCGAGAGTGCCCTGAGGAAGATCAAGGCCAGTGTTTGACATGGGGGTCTGCGCTCCCTTTCACTTCGACATAAGTATACCTCGTCGTGTCGAAGCACAAGGGCAGAACTTTGCCAAGTTGAGCAGGGCGGAACCGACACGGTGTAGTGGCGTTCAGTAGTAACAGAGCATCGCAA
Organism: Acidobacteriaceae bacterium; assembly: GCA_019244945.1. Classification (GTDB taxonomy): domain Bacteria; phylum Acidobacteriota; class Terriglobia; order Bryobacterales; family Bryobacteraceae; genus Bog-105. Next base: position 440 of record JAFASD010000284.1, read on the forward strand.
GAGTAAGCCACAGCCAATGTAGTATAAAGTCGTGCGTGCGGCGATTCTTCTTTTCTTCTGCTGCAGCATTCACGGTTCTGGGCAAACACATTCGCGATTTCCCGTTGACATCACGTTCGGGCCGCCTCCGCAGCCCGTGTCAATCGACGGCCAGCTGCACCTCGTTTACGAGATTCATCTGACCAGCTTCGGGGCCAGGCCTACAGATTTGCTTAGCCTGGATGTGCTCGGCGAGAACGACTCGCGTCCCCTCGCGTCCTTCAGCGGCGATGGGCTGGAAAAAATTGTGTGGCCGGCGGGATCGAGAGACGAGGCCGCTCGCGCACGATCGGTTGCGAGTGGCGGCACTGTCGTTGTTTTTCTCGACATTGCCCTACCACCGCAAGCTCACCCCCCGGCCGTGCTACATCATCGCTTTAAGCTTTCCGTCACGATTGACACGGGCGCGGTCGAGAGCACTTTCGACGCGCCCAGCATTTCCGTCGTACAGAGTGCTGCGCCCATTCTGCGTGCTCCGCTGAGTGGCCCCGACTGGGTCGCGGAGAACGCGCTGACTACAGTGGACCATCGCCGGGCATTCGCGGCGACTGACGGTAAGGAATTCATCGCGCAACGCTTTGCCATCGATTGGGTCCGCATCGGCCCGGATCGCCGGCTGCTTCACGGTGATCCGAAGTCAAACAAGAACTATTATGGCTACGGAGCAGAAGTCCTGGCGGTAGCGAATGCGCGGGTCGCTTCTCTCAGGGATGGCGAACCCGAGTATTCTGGGGTCACCGACATCTCCCAACGCAAGATCACTGCGGAGAACCTTCTGGGTAATTACATTGTGCTCGATCTGGGCGATCTCCGTTTTGCCGTTTACGCACATCTCCAGCCGGGCAGCATCTCGGTGAAGCTAGGGGACAAAGTCACTAGCGGACAACCAATGGCTCGTGTGGGCAATTCCGGCAACTCAGACGCCCCGCATCTGCACTTTCAGGTTGTGGACGGCAACTCGCCCCTTGCTTCGGAGGGCGTGCCATACGGATTTGAAACGTTCACAGAAACCGGAATAGTCGAAAATGCGGACGCCGCTGGACTGACGGGAGCGTATCGCATTAAAATCGAGACCCCTCCCGGCGCTCGTCGGGGCGAGTTTCCCGCCGGTAACGCCGTGGTGACACTGCCTTGAGGTGCCAGCACAAACCCTAGCAGAATTCAATACGCGCAAAGGGCCCTGGGGCGTATTACAATGGGTCGTATGTCTACCGTAGACGATCCACGGGAGTCGCTCGAATTTCTTCAAGGCACGCTCGAGGTCTTGATCCTGCGGAGTCTGCAAATCGCGCCGAATCACGCCTACGGCATCTCGCAATTTATTCGTCAGCAGTCCGAAAACGAGTTCGTGGTCGATAACGGGTCGCTGTATCCGGCGCTGCAGCGCTTATTGCAGCGGGAATGGATCAGCGGTGAATGGAAGATGTCGCCGAATGGGCGGCGGGCGCGGTATTACAAGCTGAGCGCGCTCGGCCGCAAACAACTGGCGAAGTCGCAATCCGAGTGGCGACGTTTCGTGCAGGCCATGAGCCGCATTCTGGAGCCGCAACAATGATGCGAGAGTGGTGGGCAAAAGTTCGTCAGGCGTGGTCGCGGAGGCGGAATTTAGCCGATCTGCGGGATGAAATTGAGGCTCATTTGGAATTCGCGCGCGAGGACAACGAGGCGCGTGGGATGACGTCCGAGCAGGCCCGCCGCGAGGCTGCTCGGCAAGTCGGAAACAAAACGCTGCTCGAAGAAAACGCACGCGAAGCCTGGGTCTTTCCGCGTTTGGAAAGTTTGTGGCAGGATTTGCGCTATGCGGCTCGCGGTTTTCGTAAATCACCAGCGTTCACCGTGTCCACTATCGTCACGCTTGCACTGGGCATCGGCGTGAATACGGCGATTTTCAGCGTCGTGTACGCGGTTCTGCTCCGGCCTTTGCCGTATCCAGCGAGCGAACGGCTGGTATGGCTGGGTGAATCGACAGGGAAGGCGGCCGGCATTTCCGTGACGTGGTTGAATTTTGAGCACTGGCGCGCCGAAAACCGTAGCTTTGAAGACCTGGCCGCGTACCATACTGGCGATTTCACATTGACCGGCCGCGGCGATGCCGTTCTCACGCACGCCGGTCTCGTTACTAGCGCGTTTTTCAAACTAACCGGTTCGCGGCCACTCTTTGGAAAGCTATTCAGCACGGAGGACGAGAGGTTCGGTGCTGCTCCGGTCGTTGTCGTGGGCTATGAGTTCTGGGCTCACAATCTCGGCGCAAATCCTAATATCCTGGGCACAACACTTGACCTGAACGGCACGGCGTATCAGGTGGTTGGCGTGCTAGCACCCGGGCCGAAATTTCTGAATCGGCCGTTTGACCTCTGCCTACCGTTAGGTCCGCACGAAGACCGCTTGGATCGGGGCCGGCATGGATCCACACGCGTTTTGGGGCTTTTGAAGCCGGGCGTGACACTCGCAGCCGCGCGAGCCGATCTCGATCAGATCATGCGACGGCTTGATGTAAGCGACCCTTCCACAGAAAAAGGGCATGACGCTTACGGCGAATACCTGATCGAGACGCGCACTGGCGAGATTCGGCCCACGCTCATGCTCCTGATGGGCGCGGTGCTGCTCGTGTTGCTGCTTGCATGCGCGAACGTCTCGAATCTGCTGTTGGCGCGCAGTACAGAACGTGTGCGGGAATTCGCGATTCGCTCGGCGATTGGCGCGGGTCGCGCACGATTGGCGCGGCAGCTATTCAGCGAAACACTGCTGCTCACATTTGCGGGCGGAGCGGTGGGAGTCGCTGTGGCTGCTGTCTGCTTGCGAGTGCTGCAGCATACGGCGCCAAGCGATATCCCGCGGCTTTCGGAAGTCTCGCTGGACGTGACGGTATTGGCTTTTGCCTGTGCGGTCACGCTGCTCGCCGGTTTGATTGCAGGCATGGCGCCGGTCAATAGCGCCAGCAATCTGGATCTGACCAGGGCGTTGAAAGAGGGCGCACCTGGGGCGGGCAGTGGGCGCAGGCGGGAGGCACTCGGACGTCTGCTCGTGGCCGGCGAAGTAGGAGTGACGGTTGTGCTGGCGTTTGCGGCTGGGCTGCTCGTTCGAAGTCTGCTGATCGCTCAAACTGCTTACCCGGGTTTCGACGCGGACCATGTGTTAGCGCTAGAACTCCAGTTGCCGCCGGGAGCTTACACGAATGGCGATGCCGCGGAGAGATTTTATTTCAATCTGAAGGAGAAACTGCGCCGCGAACCGGGCGTCGAAGCAGTTGGCTCGGTGAATTGTCCACCTTCCGCGGGCGATTGCGGGGACTGGTGGTATTCGGTACCTGGACGTGCTGTTCCGAGCCGGGAAGATGTTCCTCTGACGCTGACAAATATTGCGGACGCGGACTATTTTCGAACTATGCATATTCCGCTGAAGGCGGGCCGCGATTTCAGCGATGCCGATCGGGCCGGCGCGGCGCCCGTCGCGATCGTAAACGACACACTTGCGCGAAGGTGGTGGCACTCGCCCGGCGAGGCGATTGGGCAAGAGATTAAGCTGGGCGGCCCCTACAATAAAGGACCTCTGCTTCAGATTATTGCTGTAGCAGGGGACGTCAGTCAGCTGGGTCTAGATACGATCCCAGAGCCCGAGATGTATTCTCCGTTCTCGCAGAACCGATCCGGGGCGATGGTTGTGATGATGCGAACAGCAGGGGAACCGGAATCGCTCGCGCGTGCCGTGCGGCGTGATGTCGCATCGCTCGATCGCAATATCCCAATCCAGTCTTTAAAGCCGTTCCGTTCCTGGTTGGCGGCGCCCCTCGCCAGAAGGCGTTTCAGTACGTTGTTGCTGGGAGTCTTCGCCGCGCTTGCTTTCGTCCTCGCGGGCGTCGGAATTTACGGAGTGCTCAATTACTGGGTGAGAGCGCGCCAGCGGGAGATTGCGGTGCGGTTGGCGCTCGGTGCGCAGAGTTCGCGTGTGCTGGCATGGGCTGGCTCGCACATTGGGCGATTGCTTGCAAGCGGCATGATCGCGGGGCTTGCTGCAAGTTGGGCTGTTTCCCGGTGGTTGAGCAGCCTGGTGTTTCAGGTTTCGCCGCGTAGCCCATCGATGCTGCTGCTTGCGCTCGCGGCGGTGATCTTCATAGCAGCGCTTGCTGCGGCAATGCCTTTCTGGCGCGCCGTCCACACGGATGTGGTCGGGAATTTGCACGATTTTTAAAGATCGATAGTCCTCTAGAATATCTGCTGAGGAGGATCGCATGCGTGCTGCCTTGCCGCTAATGCTCTTTCTCGCTCTTATATCGCCGTGTGTTGCTCAGACGACGGTCCCTGCACGGTATGCAGACCTTCCTGGGGTCGCTATCTACAACAACGGCTACGTCCTTAGCTGGGACCCAGAGTACACGCAGGTCACGGTGTACAATCGCGATCGCAAGCCAGCTTTCTCCGTGCTAGAGCGGAAGGATGATTCTTCTACGGTCATGTGGGCCGTCGATTCTGATGGCATAGTTGCCGGCGCGTACCAGCCGCGCGGCCTGAAGGAAGGCCGCATCGACCTGCTCGATCTCGCAAGCAACGTAATCCGCACGATCAATACCGGCTCTTACATTCCGCAGCAGGTAGTTTTTGCTCTGGATCATACTATCTGGACGGCCAGCTACAACGCTGCAAACGACGGCACTCAGGATTTCAACGTCCTTCACCATTACGCCCGAACCGGCGAAGAATTGGGACAGGCGCTTCCTTGGTCTCAAATTTCCGGCGACTTTACACATCCCGTAATTGGAATTATTCGTGGTGGCCAACTTCTCTATGTCGCAAACGATCGCATCGGCTGGAATGCGGCTTTGCACCCCGGCCCCCGTACCTGGGTCGAAGTTAGCTTTTCAGGAGTCCTTCTGGGGAAATACGAGCTGAAAACGCCGGATGGGCTCTCCCTTTTCCCATTGGCCATGACTAGGGGCGGCAACGTCTACGCGATGATTTTCAAATCTCACTCGGCCCGCTTTGCGGTTCTCGATCGTTCGAAGGGAGTCTGGCAAAAAGTTGTCGGCGATCCCGGGGGCGGGCTTATCGGCTCGGAAGGGGACAATCTGGTCTTCTTCACGCGAAACGGAGCTTGGACAACGCTTAATTTCGTGCCGTGCGGGTGGTTACGAGTCGAGCAGACGCCATAATCTCGACGCGCGCGAGTTATGCCTGGGGACGTGCGCGTTTCGTCAGTTCTGGCGTAGAGAGACCAGAGGGTCAAGACCGGATGCGCGGAATGCCGGTAGGAAGGAGGCGGCGAAGGCTGCCACTACGATTCCGGCACACACTGTAGCGAGCAGTGTCAGGTCGCCCGGCTTCACTTCAAATAGCAGACTCGAGATCAAGCGATTTCCGACTAGGGCCAAGCTGATTCCGGCGAGCAGCCCCGGAATCAGGAGGCGAAGCGCATCCGCAAGTACGTTCGAAATAATGGCGGTGCGTTGCGCCCCGAGCGCCTGGCGCACGGCGATTTCGCGTATCTGAACGCGGGTGCGGCACGCAAGCACGCCGTACACGCCGATGATTGCCAGCAACACTCCAAAACACGAGAAGGTGAACAGAATATTGGCTGTAAAGCGCGGCCGCGAAACAGACGCATTTAAGCGGTGATCGATGGACTCGATGGCGGCGACGGGCTGCTCCGGGTCGAGCGCGGCGACAATCGTTCTGAATTCCGGAGCAATGGAAGCTACCGGCAAAGCGGAACTGATGACAAGACCCAGATCGCGCAAGCGTGCTCCATCGCTCTGCCCGTAAGGTGTGTAAACGACGGGTTCGGGATAAGCAGCGAGACCGGAGGTTTTCACGTCACCGACGACGCCGACGATGGTGTACCAGGTATTTTCGCTTTCGCCAGTTTGCAGCCGGTGTCCGAGGGCGCTTTCTCCGGGGAAGTAACGACGGGCGAATTGATTGTTGACAACAACAACGGGAGGGCTGTTTGCACGATCGGAATCTCGCAGGAGACGACCTTCCAAGAGAGGAATTCTCAGAACCTTGAAATAGGATGCATTTACTTCCTGGCCGCGCTGAAGCGCCTTTTGGCGGCTATTTGCGGCTAGAGATCTTCCTTCAATTCTGACGATATTTGTGGCGTGTCCCTCGCCCGGAGGGATTTCGGAGGCTAGGGTAACCGCGACGGCTTCTACGCCGGGAATGGCGGCGGTGCGATCGAGGAGCTGGTTGATGAAAGAGAACTCGCGGTTTTTATCGGCGTAGCGGGAACTGCCTAAGTTCAGGGTGACGGCAATGGCGTGCTGAGATTCGAAGCCGAGATTTTTATAACGCATGTTCCAGAAACTCTTGAGCATGAGAGCCGCGCTGCTGGATAGCGCGATGACGATGGCTATTTCTACGGCGCTGGCGATGGAAAGCAGACGAAGGTTATGACGTTTGCCGGTGATGGAGGTTTGTCCAGCGGCGACGGCTTCTCCGAGATGGAAGTCGCTCATCCGGAGAGCCGGAAGCATCCCGAATATGAGAATGGTGAGGATCAGGAGCGTGCTTGCAAATACGATTACGCGAAGGTCTATCGGAAGATTGCCGTAGATGCTGAGGCCATAAGGGCCAAAGGCAACGAGCAGGTTACGAATCGCGAAGGCAATGAACACACCGATGGCGCAAGCGAAACCAGCGAGCATCGAACTCTCGATCAGGAGCTGGGAGATGACGCGAGCGCGCGCGGCGCCGAGGACGCGGCGAACGGCAAGCTCGCGGTCGCGCTGCATGAGACGCACAAGCGAAAGACTTGCAACGTTGGCGCTAGCAATGAGCAGGAAGATGAGCGAGCCGCCGACCAGCACGATGCCGGTGACCTTTGCGTTTCCGAACAGATGGTCACGCAGCGGCAGAAGCTTGATGGTAATGGTGGGACGCCACGGGGGAAGAGGGAGATGCGCCTGAATGGCAGTGAGATCTTGTCGGGCTTGCCCGTTCGTAACGCCTGGCTTCAGACGGCCGATGACGTTTCGGACGATTGTGAACACTTTCCCGTCGCGAGCCAACTCTCCCGCTTCGTTTTTCCCGAGTCCTGTGATGATGTCGACCTGCTCGGCGCCGGGGAACAAGAACGATTGGGGCAGAATGCCGGTAACGATGTATTGTTCGCCATCGAGCCGAATTGGTCTGCCGATGATTGAGGTGTCGGCGGCAAAGCGACTTTGCCAAATGGGATAGGAAAGCAGTGCTACTCGCTCTTGGCCGGCGAGATCCGCGGTTTGTGGCAGGTTGCGGCCCAGGAATGGCGTGATTCCGAGCAGAGGAAGCAAATCGGCCGAAGCTTTCACGCTATGGACCTCGATGGGCTCTGCGACACCGGTCAAACTGCGCGTGTATTCGTTGTAGGCGATCAAGTGTTGAAAAGTTCGGTTGCCGTCGCGCCAGTCGAGGAAGTCCGGTGTGAGGGTGAGCTCGTCGGTACTATTTGCCTTGAGCACCTGAGTCACCCAGACGAGCTGCTGCGGGTAGGCGTACGGTAACGGCCGCAAGTCCACGGCGTTCAGGATGGTAAACATGGCGGTGCAGACGCCGATTCCCAGCGCGAGAGATCCGGCAGCTGTGATGGTGTACGCGGAATTGCGGCGCACGCTGCGTAGGGCGAATAGCAGATCGCGCCAGATATTTTCTATAAAAACGAATCGCCATGGATCCAGCGCTGATTCCTTTATGGAGGTCACGTTGCCGAGGCTGATGCGGTTACCGTTCTGGGTGGACAGCTCGCGATGATGCGCGAGCTCGGCTTCCATCTCGCCTTGCAGCTTTGGCCTTCGCAGCAGTTTGCGTACGGTTCGGCGAAGAGAATTCATTGAGCGAGCACCTGCTGAACGGCGCCAGAGAGGCGGTTCCAGCTCTTCTGCCGGGAGGCGAGGATCTTCTTGCCGCGGGCGGTCATGCGATAGTACTTGGCCTTTCTATTGTTTTCCGAAGCACCCCAAGATGATGAGATGCAGTCGTCCAGCTCGAGACGGGATAGCGCCGGATAGAGGGAACCTTCTTCTACGGTCAGGACTTCGTCGGAGAGTAAGTGAATTGTTTGGGCGATGGCATAGCCGTGCATGGCTCCTCGTTGGAGTGCATGCAGGATCAGGAGATCTAGAGTGCCTTGCAGGAGATTTTCACTCTTTCCCATGAGGCTTCGCTCCTTCCCTTGACGGTCTATGGGAAGTATAGGGTGCGGGAGTGGATTGTGTCAAGGATTGGTGGGGAGGGCGACCGGGAGGTCGCCTGCGGACCAGGAGGTCCGCCCCACAAAACGGGGGTTATTCGATGGGGCGCCAGGTGTGTTGGTCTCGGGCTAGTAATTCGTTGGCGCAGTCCGGGCCTTGGGTACCCGCTTTGTAGTTCGGGAATGCTTCTGGAATTTTGGAGTTCCAGGTATCGATAATTGGTTGCACTACGCGCCAACCTGCTTCGATGTTGTCCGCACGTTGAAAGAGCGTGGCATCGCCGATCATCACGTCATAAATGAGGGTTTCGTATCCGGTTTCGGGCGCGGTTCCGAAGTAGTCCTGGTACTTAAAATCCATGCGAACGTCGCCTAAGCGCATGGTGGGACCTGGAACTTTTGCGCCAAACTCAAGCGCGATGCCTTCATTCGGCTGAATGCGAAGCAGCAGCCAGTTCGGAGCGGGACTCTGGACCTGCGTGTTACGAAGAAGAGCGGCGGGCGTTTCTTTGAACTTGATGGCGATTTGAGTTTTGCGTTGGGACAAACGCTTTCCCGTTCGGATATAGAACGGCACGCCTGACCAGCGCCAATTCTCGATCGAGAGTTTCAAAGCCGCATACGTCTCGACTTGAGAATCGGGCGAGACATCGGGCTCTTCGCGATAGCCCTGAACGGGCTGTCCGCCGATTTCACCAGGTCCATACTGGCCGCGTACAGTTGTGCAGTTTACCTCCTCGGGGCTGCAAATATGGATGGCTTCGATGGCCTTGGCCTTCTCGGAGCGAACGGCATCCGCGCTGAATGAATTCGGCGCTTCCATGGCGGTCATAGCGACTAATTGGAAGACGTGGTTTGGGACCATGTCGCGGAGGGCGCCGGTCTTCTCGTAGAAGCCGCCGCGCCGTTCGACACCGACCGTTTCGGCGACGGTGATCTGGACATGATCGATGCGATCGCGATTCCACACCGGCTCGAATAGACCGTTGGCAAACCGGAACATCATAATGTTCTGCACGGTCTCTTTTCCGAGAAAGTGGTCGATGCGGTAGACCTGGGTCTCGGCGATGACCGCCAGAATCTGTTTATTGAGAGCTTGAGCGGACGAGAGGTCATGGCCGAAGGGCTTCTCAATCACCACGCGACGCCAATGTTGATCTTTTTCGCAGCCGAGCTGGCTTTGGCCGAGGTGCTCCACGACACTGCCGAAAAAACGGTCGGCGACGGCTAAATAGAACAGGTAATTGGCGCCGGTGCCGCGCTGGTTATCGAGATCGCTCAATTTCGATTTGAGGTTTTCGTACGTAGCGGGATCATTCAAATCGCCTCGTAAATAAGACATCCGGCTCACGAGCCAATTCCAAACGTCCTGGTTTAGTTGGCCGTCTTGTTCGCCGGATTTCACAAATTGCTGAGTCATGCCGGCAAGTGATTGATGCCAAGCATCGTCGCTGAGGTCGGCAAGATCGACGCCGGTGATTGCGAAAGATTCGGGCAGAAGCTTCGCGCATGCGAGGTTGTAAAGGGCGGGAACGACCAGGCGTTTTGTGAGGTCACCCGCGGCTCCGAAAATGACCATGGAACATGGTCCTGCGGGCTTCGCGCCGCTGGCTTTATCGTGTGGCACTGTTTCTATTCTCGCCTGTGTCGTACGCTTGCGCGGCTCACAATACTATGGAAGTACAGATGAGCATAGGCGAACAGCTTGCGTATTTGTTCATATTGGCGCTGCCGATTGCGTCGATCGCGTGGACGATCACGCATGAGGATGTGTTTCGGGAGCCGCGCGACTGGTGCAAGAACCGCAGTGAACAGTGCAGACGGTTGGTAGAACGCAAATTTTTTTATTTATTCACGTGCGAGTACTGCTTCAGCCACTACGTGTCGGTAATTTTTCTCTTCATAACGCGCTTCAAACTTTTGTTTATGGATTGGCGAGGTTATCTGATTTCCTGGTTTGCGCTGGTGTGGGTTGCGAACGTCTATATGAACCTTTACTCTCACGTGCGTCTGGATCTCAAACGCGAGCGAGTGCAGATTGCGGTTCATGAGAAGACCATTGCCCAAGCGGATGGCGCCGCACAGACGCGGGACGATACGGAACCGGCTTAGGTTCCCGACTTACCAAGCAGCTTCCGCTGATCTTCCGGGGTCAATTGGTCATACAGCTCGGTAAAGACGGCGTTCGTCCATCCGAAACCCGCCTGGTTGGCGCTGTATCCGTAATGAATGTTGGCGCTCACGTTCGATCCGCCGGCGACCACGTCGTATTTTTCGACGATATAGCCCTGGCGCAAAAACTCGCGGCGGACGAGTGATAGGAACTTCATCGAGATTCGTTCGGCATCGTCCTGATACCCATACCTGCGCAATCCTTCGACAGCGATCATCTGGAGGGGCGCCCAACCGAATGGCGAATCCCATTGATTGCCGCTGACGTAAGTGCTGGTTTGCAAGCCGCCCTGTTTTTCAAACAGCGGGAGATTCTTCTCTACGCGGGCCGCCTGTTCTTTGGTTGCGAAGCCGGCCCATAGTGGATAGAACGCAGTGAGAAACGGATAATGCCGCACGCGTTTATGCACGAAGTCGTAGTCGTAATACAAACCGTCTTTGGAATCCCACATGAGCTGATTGACACGGTCGGCTCGTTCTTGCGCACGCTTGCGCCAGGGGCCGGCTTCCTCAGCGCGGCCGAGGGTCTGAAGAATTTCGGCCGTCTGCATTTCCATGAGGTACAGAAGCGAATTCAAGCAGACAGGATCGTAATGAATGATGTCTATGTTGAACGGACCGAAACGATTGGATGGATCAAAACCGGATTCGCGCATGCTGCGGTCGCCTTTATAGAAAAGCATGGTGAGCTGGTCGGTGGTCCGATCATAGTATTGGCTGACGTCGTAAGCGGTGATCTCGTGCGTTTTGAAGTAGGCTTTCACCAAGTCGTAGTGAGTCCTACCCTCCGCGTCTTTTTCCGCTGAAAGGACTTCGGGAGCAGGACCGTCGCCCATATCGTAATAGCGGGACAATCCTGTTTCCGGGGTGAGGTGAGGCTCGGTTGCCCAAACGCGATAATATTTCTCAATTTCCGGTTCGGCGTTCTCCAACCATTTCCGGTCTTGTGTTTTCTTGTAAACGCCGAGCACCATGTGGGTCAGGAAGGGCGGTTGCGAGCGGCTGAGGTAATAGGTGCGGTTCGCGTTCAGGACCTTTCCATAGTTTTGGACCTGGTACAAAAAATTGTCGGCCATGTCTTTGGCAAGGCTCAATTCGCCATCGCGAAGCAGGCCGACCTGAATGAAAAAACTATCCCAGCCGTACATTTCATTGAAGCGGCCGCCTGGAACGACGTAAGGGCGAGGCAGATACAGCAGGCCCTGTTCGCGAAGCGAATCCAGATCTTCGGGGAGCGGGAGAATGTCAATGGTCTTAAACCCGGAAGCGGGCATTTCGCGGCGAAGGCCCTCTTCGACAACTTGCAGATCATCGCTTCTGGGGACGTAGACCGGCCAACGCCCGTCTGCTGCGGGGCGAAATTTGGGATCCACCGCGGCGGTGGCGAGATTCTTGTTAGAGCGAGTCAGAACGGTCCAGGTCTGCTTGATGTATTCGAGAACAGACGCTGTCTGCGTCTGCGTCGCGGCTGCTTGGGCATACAGGGCGACACTGAGCGCTCCGGCGAGGAAGAGAAGGATGGCGGCTCGGGCGAAGTTCACTCTGTTTCTTCTTTTTGTGTTTACAAATGACGTTGTGGGGTTCATCTGCGCCTCTGTTGGCCAGTAAGTGTTCTGATTCAATTTACAATGGCGAGTGATGATTGCAAAAGTTCGCAAGGCGGTTTTTCCGGCCGCGGGACTGGGAACCAGGTTCCTGCCTGCGACGAAGGCGCAACCGAAGGAAATGCTGCCGATTGTGGACAAGCCGCTGATCCAGTACGGCGTGGAAGAGGCGATGCATTCCGGGATACGGAACATTATTATCGTCACGGGGCGCGGCAAGTCTTCGATTGAGGATCATTTCGATGTCAGTTTCGAGCTGGAACAACTTCTCGAATCGAAGAACAAGAGCGAGATGCTTTCCATGGTGCGATCGATCTCGGACATGATCGATATCTCCTATGTGAGGCAGAAGGAAGCGCTGGGTTTGGGGCATGCGGTTCTGCGCGCGAAGGAACTGGTCGGAGCGGAGCCGTTTGCGGTGGTTCTTTCGGATGACATTATTGCGTCGGAGAATCCGTGCGTTCGACAGCTTCTCGAAATTTACGAATATTACGGCGCTTCGGTTTTGGCTTTGATGGAGGTGCCCGGCGATCAGATTTCTGCCTACGGAGTTGTGGATGCGGAGTTGGTGATGGACAACGGGAGGGAGAACCGGCTGTTTCGGATTCGCAACATGGTGGAAAAGCCCAAGCCCGCCGATGCTCCATCGCATCTGGCGATTATCGGGAGATATATTTTGACTCCCGAGATCTTCCAGTGCATCGAACGGATCGAGCCGGGGAGTGGTGGAGAAATTCAGCTAACCGACGCGCTGAAATACATGCTGCGAAATCGTCCGATCTATGGCTTCAAATTTGAAGGAACGCGTTATGACGCAGGCGATAAGCTCGGTTTTCTGAAAGCGACCGTAGAATTCGCGCTGAACCGGCACGATCTGGGCGAGGCGTTTCGCGAGTACATAAAGAGTCTG
>JAFASD010000286.1 GCA_019244945.1 Acidobacteriaceae bacterium
GCCGATTACACCAAGCTCGACTGGGAGCTGTGGACCGCGACACTATCGCAAAATCCCGATCAGTTCAATGCTTTTATGACTCCCATTTTCAAATGGCTGAACGAAACACCCTCGCGGGTTCCACTGACCGATTGGTATGACACCAAAAATGGAAAGCAAATCGGATTCCAAGCGCGTTCTGTCGTGGGCGGCCTCTACATCAAAGCGCTCGCGGATCAACAGTTGGCAAAGAAGTGGCGAGATCGAGTATCGCGCTGAGGTTTGGGAGAATCAGTAAAAGGTAATGTTCTATGGCAGACGGCACTGAATCTCCGGAAGATTTTCCCATCCCACCCGCCAGTTTCGCGTTCCTGGTCGAATCCATCCTGATGCAGGCGCAGATCCAGCTTGGATTGCTGAACCTGGGAGAAAAAGACGAAGAGCCCCAACCCAATCTACCCCTCGCTCGCCATTCCATCGACCTGCTCGCAATGCTGCAGGATAAGACGAAGGGCAACCTCGCGTCGGAGGAGCGCCGCTTGATCGAAAATGGGCTCACTGAACTCCGTTTCCGCTACGTCCAAGTCGCCGAAGAAGTAAAAAGGCGAAACGAACCCCAACCCGCCGCTGCGGAAAAACCAGACGAAGGTCCGCGAATCATCACAGCCGACGGGGGTAAAGGAACCAAGACCGAGTAGATGCTCGATACCTTCGAGCACGCCTCCATCCTGGTGCTCGGTTCAGGAACCAGCGTCGGCGTGCCCATGATCGGTTGCCGGTGCAAAGTTTGCACTTCACACGACCCCCGAGATAAACGCCTGCGCCCCTCGGTGCTGCTTCGTTTCGGCGACAAGCGAGTATTGATCGACACGTCGCCCGATTTTCGAGCACAGGCGCTTCGCTTTGGCATTGACCGCGTGGACGCGATTCTCTACACGCACTCTCATGCCGATCACATTCTAGGATTGGATGACGTGAGGCCTTTTAACTTCTTGCAAAAACAAGATATTCCGATCTATGCCTCGGCCGAAGCTCTGCACGTCATCGAGCAGACCTTCCGATATGTCTTCGATGCGGGCCCATCCGAATCCAGCCGGCCCAGGCTGACCCGCCACCTGTTTGACACTGACCCCATTTTCGTCTGCGGCTTTGAATTTCATCCCATTCGCGCATCGCACGGCAAGGGTACGGTGCATGGCTTCCGTTTTGGCGATTGCGCCTACTTGACGGACCACAGCGACATTCCGCTCGAGAGCCGCGAGAAGTTGACGGGCCTCGACGTCCTGTTCCTCGATGCGCTCCGTCACAACCCTCATCCAACCCACTCGACAGTCGAGGAGTCGCTCAAAACAGTCGACTCTCTAGAGCCTAAAAGGGCTTATTTTACACACATTTCCCACGATCTTCTTCATGCTACGGTAGAGGACCGCCTGCCCGCGCACGTTCACATGGCGTATGACGGGTTGGAAATCCCCATCGGACGGTCCGGTCACGTATGAGCCGGGTCATTTTTCGCTCGATCCCAGAAGCACATGGCGCATTCGGACCCTGTGCGCTGGCCATCGGCAATTTTGACGGCGTCCACATCGGCCACCAGGCGCTACTCGCTGACGCGGCAAGATTCGGCTCAAAAGATGCTTTCTTTCCAGCGGCTTTGACCTTCGATCCTCACCCAACTGTTGTGGTCGCACCCGATCGCACGCCACCCTTCATTTGCACCCTGGATCAACGCTTGCACTTCCTCGAAATAGCCGGCATGACTCGCATCATGGTTTTGCACATCACCGCGGAAATCGCCCGCCTCTCACCCGAGGAGTTCGTTCGGCAAATTCTGGTCGATTTGCTCGATACGAGAGCCGTATTCGTCGGCGGCAACTTCCGCTTCGGCCATAAACAGGCAGGTACGCCCGATACGCTGCGGGAACTCGGGAAGCGATTTGGGTTCGTCTCGCAAATTGTCCAACCCGTCAGTTATCGGGGCGAAATCGTATCCAGTTCAGCTATCCGGAACTGCCTTTCCGAGGGAAAAGTCAGCCGTGCCGGCCGCCTGCTAGGCCGTTGTTTTTCCGTCGAAGGACCGGTGGTTCCAGGCCGCGGAATCGGCAGGACAAAGGCGGTTCCCACCCTGAACTTACATCCGCCTCCGGACCAAATCGTTCCGCGAGGCATCTACATCACCGAAACGCTGGAAGCGTCGACGGGCCTTCGCTGGCAGTCCGTCACAAGCGTCGGCACCAATCCGACCTTTGGAGAAACGTCGGTCACGATCGAAACATTTCTTCTCGCGCCGGCGTTCGACGGAAAAACGCCGCAAAGAATTCAGGTGTTCTTTCGGCGCTTCATTCGGCCAGAACGCCGATTCGACACGCCCGAGGCTCTCAAGGCCGAAATTGAGCATGATGTCTCGCGAGCGCAAGCCTATTGGAGGCGCATTGCAACGCTGAAAGCTTCGATATACTGAATGCGTTCGAGCGCCCTCTTCCACCTGGAGGTAACAAGACCATGCAGCTTTCCGATGGCAAAATCAAGCACCTGAATGCTCTTTCTAATAAGAACGGCGTGATCGCCGCTGCCGCTATGGATCAGCGGGGCAGCTTAAGGAAATCCATTGCGTCTGCAAAAGGCGTACCCGAAGAGCAGATCAGCGACGACATGATGGCTGAATTCAAGGTGGCTGTTTCGAAAGTTCTGACTCAACACGCAAGCGCTATCCTGCTCGACCCCGAGTTCGGCATTCCTGCGGCCAAAGCTCGCTCCAAAAACGCCGGCCTTCTGCTCGCTTACGAAGAGAGCGGTTATGACAATACGAAGCCCGGCCGCTTGCCCGATCTTCTCCCCCATCTTTCCGTAAAGCGAATTAAAGAGCTTGGGGCGGATGCGGTGAAAATTCTGATCTATTATTCGCCGTTCGACAAACCAGACGTGAACGATATCAAGCACGCCTTTATCGAGCGCATCGGCGCGGAATGCGAGTTCTATCAAATCCCGTTCTTCTGTGAGTTCGTGGGTTACGATCCCGAAGGCGGCAATGAGAAGGGTTTCGAATACGCGAAAAAGAAACCGGAAGTAGTAATCGGATCCATGAAGGAATTCGGCAAACCGCAGTATCACATCGACGTGCTCAAAGTGGAAGTGCCGGTCAATGCGGAATTTGTGGAAGGCAGCAGCGTCTTCAAAGGGCAAGCGGCGTACACGCGCCAGGAAGCGCTGGAGCTTTATCGCAAAGCGGCAGATCTTGCCGAGAAGCCGTTCATTTATCTGAGCGCCGGTGTCGGGAACGCCCAATTTGTCGAATCGTTGAACATGGCCGCGGAAGCTGAAACCGACTACTCGGGTGTCCTCTGCGGGCGCGCCACCTGGAAGGACGCCGTACCGGTTTATGCGAAGCAGGGCGTGAAAGCTCTTGAAGATTGGTTAAACGACCAAGGTGTAAAGAACATCGATGCGGTAAACGATGCCATAAAATCCGCGAAGCCTTGGCACGCCAAGTACGGCGTCGCTGCCAACGCTTAATGACCTTTGCATCCATCCCGGAAGCCATCGAAGATTTTCGGCGCGGCAAGGTCCTGATCGTCGTAGACGATGAGGATCGGGAGAATGAGGGCGATCTCACCATCGCCGCCGAAAAGGTCACTCCCGAAGCCATCAATTTCATGGCCACGCACGGACGTGGCCTGATCTGCCTGGCTCTGGACGCCGAGATTTGCAAGCGCCTCGATCTCCAACCGATGTCGCCCGTTAACACGGCGCGATTCGGCACAGCGTTCTGTGAAGCCATTGATGCCGCGAAAGGTGTGACAACGGGCATTTCCGCATACGATCGCGCTCATACGATCCGCGTTGCGATAGACCCGTCCAGCAAACCGGAAGACTTGGCGCGTCCGGGTCACGTGTTCCCGTTGCGTGCCCGTCCCGGCGGAGTGCTGGTTCGTTCCGGTCAAACCGAGGCGGCGGTAGATCTGGCGCGATTGGCGGGGCTTTCGCCTGGCGGCGTCATCTGCGAGGTCATGAATCAAGACGGCAGCATGGCGCGCGTTCCCCAGCTAATGGAGTTTTGCCGGACATACGGACTCAAAATAATTTCTGTCGCCGACCTGATTCGCTACCGATCGCAGACCGAGAAATTCGTCGAACGCGAAGCTTCCGGTCACATCCGCACCAAGGTCGGTGAGTTTCAAACCATTCGATATGTCAGCCGGCTCGATAACGAGACGCACTTAGTTTTGATTCACGGCGATATCGCTGGCAAGAGCGACGTGCTGGTACGCGTTCATTCCCATTGCGCTTATGGAGACATTTTCCACTCGATCGATTGCGATTGCCACGAATTGATCGCGGCAGCGCTCGATACCATCGCGCGCGCCGAATCTGGCGTCTTGATTTATCTGCACCAGACCGGACCGGGGCTTCGCGATGGTTGGCACGACGGCCGCCGTGAACTGATCGGTCACGGCCGCGCGCAATCGAGTTTCATACCGTCGGAACGCCAGAAGCCGCTGCAGCACGAAACCGGCGTGGGAGCACAAATTCTTTCCGATCTGGGCCTCTCGACCATTCACCTGTTGACGAACCATCCCCGCAAAGTAGTTGGCCTCGAAGGTTTCGGGATTCAAATCACAAAGCAAATCCCATTCTCCGACAGCAAGACTGATGACCTCGATGCAATCGCAGCTTCCATTCGCACGATCAAATAATGACAGTGGCCAAGTCGAGGGAAACTGGTAAGTTAGATACGAGGTGAGGTGCGAGAGTGGTTGAATCGGGCGGTCTCGAAAACCGTTGAACCTTTACGGGTTCCGTGGGTTCGAATCCCACCCTCACCGCCATAGCTGGAAACAACACCGCGCAAATAGAAGCCTCACCGCCTTAACTACAGGCTGCTGAATATAACTTGTTTGTCGTGCTTGATTGAAGGCTTCTTCAAGCGGCGACAAATGCGATATACTGGTTCCCCGCTAGCCGCGCCGTCATTGTACTTTGTCAGGATGTGCAATGAAACCCCACGTCACCTTGATTCAGGATGATCCCGAGAGCGGCATTCGCGAAATTCTACGCTCACAGGGGATTCCGCACTATCTTGAAGCCCCCCAAGCGCTTCGATCACGATCGTTTGACGCGCCGTCGGAGAGCCTGTTCATAGTGGTTGCCGATGCCAGAAATGATGGCGTCGAGTTGTTACGAACGATGCACTCTCGACACCCGGAGAGCGCAAAAATCTTCATCGCGTGTCGCGGCTCAGAGGATCTGGCCGTCGCGGCGTTCAGAGCCGGTGCGACGGACTACTACCGAGCATCTCAAACCAGTGAGATCAAACAAGCCATTTTAGACGGGATTAGCCGTATCGCGCGAGATCAACCTTCTGCCCAAAATGAAATCATCGGAGAAACATCTCAGGTCCAGGATTTGCGTGCAATCACGGCAAAAATCGCTCCAGCAAATTGCAACGTCCTGATAACTGGTGAAACCGGCACTGGTAAAGAGCTTGTGGCCCAAATGATTCATCGGAATAGCCTGCGCAAAAGAAACGTGTTCATAAGCCTGAATTGTGCGGCGATTCCAGATTCCTTGCTCGAAAGTGAGCTCTTCGGTTATGAAAGGGGTTCTTTTACCGGTGCTTCTGCTGCATCCAAAGGCAAACTTCAGCAGGCCGACAAGGGAACTATTTTTCTGGATGAGATCGGGGACATGAATTTGCTCGCGCAGGCTAAGATTCTGCGAGTAATAGACACCCGGCACGTTCAACCAATCGGATCAAACGGCGGCGTCGATGTTGACGTGCGAATCATCTCAGCAACGAATCAAAACCTGGAAGAACTCATCCGTATGGGGCGATTTCGTGCAGACCTTTACCACCGGCTGAACGTGGTGCAAATCCGGATCCCGCCCTTACGCGAGCGGAAATCCGATATCCCGATCCTACTCACGTACTACATCGCACAATTTCAGAGAACCTCGATCCGTTCTGACTTCAGCAAGGATTCGCTGGCACTCCTCATGGATTACGACTGGCCCGGAAATGTGCGCGAGCTGCGCAACACGGTCGAATCTACTCTTCTAACGAGCCCCCAACTAATTGAGCCTTGCCATCTTCCACCGGCACTCAGACTGGATACCGACGGTCGCGCGCCGAGCGAATTGTCACGCCTTTTGGGAGCGTTATCGGACGCGCGATGGAATAAGAGCAAAGCGGCAAAAAGCTTACGTTGGTCTCGAGTTACGCTATACCGAAAAATGGCTAAGTATCACCTTGTGTCGCCTGAATCAAAATTTCGCGCCATTACTGCGGAGTGTTGTAACGTTCCCGCGTGTCAGTTGTAAACTCCGCATTTACACTTGCGATGTTGAGTACCTATAGTTTGCAGCCAGAAATGTACACTGCGTATTTACATTAAGAATTTCCTTCCGGCTCAAGCTGCTGACATTGCTGGCCCCCTACGGCTGTAAATCGGCGGCAATCAACTTGCACTAGGACTCTCTACATGGATCCGAGCCCAGTCGAAGACCGTGTATTCGACGTCAAAGACGCGCGGTACGCGAATGCCTTTGAAATCGGCTACACGGAGGATGAATTCGTACTGGATTTCGCACAATCGTATCTCTCAAGCGCGCGTTGGCAGCCACACACGCGTATCGTAACGGGCCCTCGCTACGCAAAGGTTTTGAGGGATCTGCTTTGCAAGAGTATCGACGAGTACGAAGTTCGGTTTGGGTCCACTAGCACCGAAGAATAAGGAGCGTAAACAATGCCGCCGGTCCTGAATTATCCCGGAGTTTACATCGAGGAGTTACCCAGCGCGGTCCATACCATCACAGGAGTCGCGACCTCGATCGCGGCGTTTGTCGGTTGGGCGCCGAAAGGGCCCGGCAATAGAGCCGTGCTCGTGCTCAGCTTCTCAGATTTTCAGACGCAATTTGGTGGATTGGATCCACGCAGCTATCTCGGATATGCAGTCAACCAGTTCTTCGCCAACGGAGGGCAACAAGCCTACATTGTTCGCATCCTTTGGGACGGCACGCTCACGGCTGCGACAGGAACAACTCCTTCCGCTGCGAGTACGGCAAGCGCAACCGTGGGCGGAACGCTGAAGCTTTGGGCAAGCAGTCCGGGGCAATGGGGAACTAGCATTCAGGTTAGTGTCACTACGCAAGCGAGTGGCCGCTTTGGCGTTCAAGTGCTGCAGGTGAACGGAACGCAAACGACGATTTTAGAGAGTTTCTACAACCTGTCCATAAACTCCGCCGACCCGCAATACGTGATCAATGTGATAGACAACAGCTCGCAGTATATTACCTTCATTGATCCCACGGCGCCAGGCACGCCTCCAGCAGCACCTGGAGCGCCGACCACGACTTTAACCCCCGTTGCGTTAACTGGAACTGGACTGGATGGATCCGTATTGAACCCGTTAGATGGGGTTAATGGCGACGGCAACTTCGAAATTGCTTTAGGATCGGATCCTACGGCAACAGGCAATCAGTTCGGTGTTCACTTACTAGATCGCGTTGACATATTCAACTTGCTCTGTGTGCCGGGGGAAACCGACGTCACGACGGTTCAGCACCTTCAAACCTACTGCGACAACGAGCGCGCATTTTATATCGTTGACAGTCCGCAGACCGCGACTGTGAGCAGCGGGGCCACGAACCTGAACACTGACGGGCCGCTTGGGATAAATGGTATCAGCCCTGGAGGCCTGGCCGGTTCAGGTGCGCTGACGGGCAATAACTCAGATCATTCCGCGTACTACTTTCCTTGGGTTTTAGCTCCTGATCCAGCTGGCGGCAACATACCGCGGTTTTTTCCACCGTGCGGGTTTATCGCTGGCATTTATGCCTCCACTGACGCCGATCGAGGTGTCTGGAAGGCGCCAGCGGGAATCGACGCAGGACTCAGCGGCGTATCCGGCCTTCAGTACGTCCTTACCGACTTGGAAAACGGCGTCGTCAACGTGCAGGGCGTGAACTGTCTGCGCCAGTTCAAAACGTACGGCGACGTGGTATGGGGAGCGCGAACATTGCAGGGCAGTGACGCAGCCGGGTCGCAATGGAAATATGTCCCCATACGTCGGCTGGCGCTGTTTCTCGAAAGCAGTCTCTATGAAGGAACGCAGTGGGTCGTTTTCGAGCCCAATGACGAAACTCTGTGGGGTCAAATCCGGCTGAATGTCGGCGCATTTATGCAAGGCCTGTTCCTGCAGGGCGCATTCCAGGGCACCTCGCCGCAGCAGGCCTATTTCGTAAAGTGCGATTCGGAAAATAACCCGCAAGCGAGCATCGATCAGGGAATTGTCAATATTCTGGTCGGCTTCGCGCCCCTTTACCCAGCCGAATTTGTGGTCATTCAGATCCAGCAAATGGCTGGTCAGGTTTAGCTTCGAGGAGGCAATCGAGTGGCTCAGTTTTCAGTGAACACGCAGCGTTTGGATCCTTATAAAAACTTCAAATTCCGGCTGAAATGGGACGGAAAGTATGTCGCCGGCATCAGCAAGGTCGGCGCGTTGAAGCGCACCACGGAAGTAGTCGAGCACAGGGCCGGAGGCGATCCATCGACCTCTCACAAATCTCCCGGACGAACGAAATACGATGCCATCATGCTCGAGCGAGGTCTGACCATGGATCTTGCATTTCACGATTGGGCAGGCTTAGTTTGGAATTTCGGATCCGGGCTGGGGTCGGAAGTTTCGCTGGCGAACTTCCGAAAAGACATCTACCTCGAGTTTTATAACGAAGCGGGCCAACTGGTCATCGCGTACAAAATTTATCGCTGCTGGGTGTCCGAGTATCAAGCTATGCCGGATCTGGACGCGAATGCAAACGCGATCGCGATTGAGCATATCAAGCTCGAGAACGAAGGCTTCGAGCGGGATACCAGCGTGACTGAGCCGCAGGAGCCCTCGCTTTCAACAGTCAGTACATAACGATGTAACCGGAAAGTATGCAGGGTCTTTCCAATCGTGAGGTAATCGAGATCTGGGAGCGTGGCGACCGGCTGCATCCGCTCGATCGCGCACTCCTGGTCGTAGCGGCTGCGCATCCTGAGATGCCCGGCAACGCGGTCGCCGATTGGGCGCTGGGCCGCCGAAACAGCGCTCTCGCGGAGCTTCGATCCACGATGTTCGGTCCCCTGCTGAATGCCTGGATCGGCTGTCCGCAATGCGAAGAGAAGCTGGAATTTCAGATCGACACGGATAGTCTCGTCGCCGATGACGACACCGAGGACAACCGGCCAGTCGTCTTGAACGGGCGCACGTTTCGGCTACCCACCAGCCGGGATCTCGCGGTCGCGATACGAGAAATTGATCCGGCAAACGCGCCCTTTCGACTGCTTCAAAATTGCTATCTCGGAGAAGACCAGGACCGCGTTTGGTCGGATCTCGAACTCGAAGAAGTGGGCGAGAGCATGGCCGCAGCAGACCCCCTGGCCGAAACGCGACTCGCTTTCTCTTGTCCGAATTGCGGCCACAATTGGGACGAAACTTTCGACCTCCTGCAATTCATGTGGACCGAAATCGACGCGGCCGCCAAA
>JAFASD010000389.1 GCA_019244945.1 Acidobacteriaceae bacterium
TTGAGATTGGCCGCAGTTACACTTTCCCCCTCAGCAGCCTTTTGAAGTATTTCGTCGAGCTTGCCTTGGGGCAATTTCAGGATTGCGGCCATCGCACCCACTCCTTGGGGAACCGCCTCCTGCATATACTGGCCGCGCTTTCTCACCAATCGCAACGCATCGGCAAATCTCAATGACTCCGCGCTCACCAAGGCAGAATATTCGCCGAGACTGTGCCCGGCCACCAGATCCGGCTGATATCCCTCTTCACGCAAAACACGATAAGCCGCAACCGAGACCGCCAGAAGAGCCGGCTGCGTATTCTCGGTCTTCTTCAAGTCCTCATCAGGGCCTTCGAAGCAGAGCTTGGAAATAGAGAACCCAAGCACCTCATCCGCTTCTTCAAACACACTCCGGGCCGTCGCAAATTCTCCGGACAGGAGTTTCCCCATCCCCGCATATTGCGACCCTTGCCCAGGAAATAAGAAAGCAATCTTTGCCATATCAGAAAGACCTCCCCGCAAGGCGGCCCGATCACTGCGCTCCATCATCTTAAGCTGATCGGTGGCTCGAAGCCGGACGCATCGTAAAAATCGGATTGCTGGACGCCTTGCTTGAGACGTTCTTTGAAGTGTCACTTTCAAGATTGGCAATTATCTATCGATGCTTCCGCCGGACCCCTGTTGTCGATAATCATGGTATATAATGTCGATGATCGTGGTGTCGTCATGCCCAAGCCTTCCGACCTACTGCAGGGGACATTAGATCTCCTGATCCGCAAAACAATTGCGCCTGACCCGCTTCAGGGATGGACCATCGCCAAGCGCATTCAAGTGCTTTCCGGCGACGTTCTCACGCGGGAGGGCAGAAAGCAACTCGAACATGAATTAAGCAGCTGGAACCGGCTGTCCTCCGCTGTCCAGCTCTTAATCGAGACCGCCTAAAACGGAGAAAGTCATGCGATTCAATCGCGTCGTCATCCGTCGGCTTCACTCCTTATTCCGACGGTCTCGCGCCGACGCGGACTTGCAGCACGAAATCGAATTTCATTTCGAACAACTGGTGAAGGAGGCGATGGCATCTGGCGCGAGCGAGTCGGAAGCTCGCATGATGGCCCGCCGCCAGTTTGGACCAATGGAGAAGACGAAGGAGGAGTGTCGGGATTCGAGGCGGGTAAACCACGTCGCCGATTTCGTGCGCGATGTGCGTTATGCGCTACGGACGATTCGAACCAAACCCGGCTTTAGCGTTCCTGCGCTACTCTCGCTGACCTTGGGAATCGGCGCAAACATTGCCATCTTTGGCGTTATCAATGCGGTGCTGATCCGCCCCTTGCCTTATCCAAAACCAGAGAAACTGGTGGGCGTCTTCAACTCGGCAGCCTTTACAGGCCTGGTCATAAAGGAGTGGCCGCTCTCCCTCGAAATGTACGCTGCGTATAAGGAGAACGCACGGAGTTTTGAGGACTTCGGCGTTTGGACCCCCGGCGCAGCAGCATTTACAGGCGCGGGAGAACCAGAACAGGTTGCGACAGTAGCTATGACGCACGGAGTTCTCCGCGCGCTCGGAGTTAGGCCCTATTTGGGCCGGTGGTTTTCCAGCGCAGATGAACTGGAAGGCGCACAGAAGACCGCGATCCTCTCTTATAAATATTGGCAGCGAAGGTTCGGCGGGGACGAGCACATCTTGGGCCGGTTGATCCTCATCGATTTCGTCCCTTATCAAGTGGTCGGAGTAATGCCTCGGCATTTTGAATTCCTCGATCTCGTCCCCGACGTGTTCCTTGCGCAAGGCGTTGTCGCAGGAGCACCAGGATCTCGAGACGCGGACCGCTCCGGGGTTGCTAGGCTTAAACCCGGCGTTAGCCTTGTTCAAGCCAACCAAGACATCGCACGTGTAATAGATATTTGGGCTGCGAAGACGGGTGCAGAGCACATGGTCGAGCAGCTACGAGTTAAACCCAACGTCCGTCCCCTGAAACAAGATGTTGTCGGAGATGTGGGCGCGGTTCTCCAAATCCTTATGGGAGCGCTGGTATTGGTGCTGTTGCTCGTTTGTGCGAACGTCGCAAACCTGGTACAGGCGAGGGCGCAAGCCAGACGCGAGGAGTTTGCGACTCGGGTTGCGCTAGGCGCTAACTGGGGACGAGTCGCGAGCCAGGTAATAGTAGAGAGCCTCGCGCTAGCTACCCTCGGCGGCGCTACCGGTCTGGCTCTTGCATATGCCGGACTCCGGGTGCTGGCAACCCAGGGACCGGCGACTCTACCTAGAGTGTCAGAGATATCGATTGCCGCGACGAGCATTTTGTTCGCCCTGGCCTGCTCCTTGTTATCGGGCATCCTGTTCGGATTCGTAGCGGTGCTCAAATCAGGCCTAAACAACAAACTGCAAACCGCGCGAGGCGCTAGCCAGAGTACAGAGCAGGCGCGTGCGCAAGGTGCTTTCGTGATCGCCCAAGTGGCGGTTGCTTTGGTGCTGTTAGTGGCGGCGGGGTTACTAGTCCGCAGCTTTATAGCATTGAACGCCGTGAGACCTGGCTTTACTCACCCCGAACAGATTCAGACGATTCGCCTGTTTATTCCCGAAGCTCAGATACAGGAGTCAGAGCGAGTGGCCCAACTAGAAGCTGAGATTCTCCACAAGCTCGCCGGTATTCCCGGTGTTACGGCGGCGGCGTTCGCTACTGCTTTGCCCCTTGAATTCGAATACCGTAACGGCAATCCGGTGTCTGTTGAGCGCAAGACGCCAGTAGATCGAATGCCGCCGAACCGGGTCATCAAACGTATCTCCCCCGGTCTCTTCGCCGCACTGGGTACACGGCTCGTGGCTGGCCGGGACTTCACATGGAACGATCTGATCAACAAACGGCGAGTGGCGATAGTATCGGAGAACATGGCTCGCGAATATTGGAGTAAGCCCCAGGATGCGCTTGGGGAACGTATCCGAATCAACGGAGACAGCCAGTGGAGTGTTGTGGTAGGCGTTGCTGAAAACGTCTATGAGGAAGGCGTCGATCAACCGCCGTCGGCGTTGGTCTATTTTCCAGCCGTCCGTCGCGGCGTTGCCTTCGCGATACGAAGCAATCGCGCCGGGACGCAGGGCCTATTGAAAGAAATTACAGCGGAGATCCACGCGGTTGACCCCAGCTTGCCACTGGCGCAAGTTCGAACTCTAAACGATCTGTATCGACTCACTATGGCGCGGAGGTCGTTCGCTCTCCTTCTGCTTGGAATTGCCGCAGCAATGGCCATGACGCTTTCGATGATCGGAGTCTACGGCGTGCTTGCTTATGCTGTGGCACAGCGTCGCAAAGAAATAAGCATCCGAGTCGCTATGGGTGCGGAGCCTCGAACTATCAGAGCACTCTTTTTGCGGCAGGGCTTAATACTAACGTGCTTTGGCGGCGTTATTGGATTGGCCTCGGCGCGAGCACTATCCCCCTGGATGGCTTCATTACTTTTCGGCGTGAAGCCATTTGATCCGTTAATCTATGCCGTTTCAGGCGCCGTTATTTTGGTGGCCGCCTTGACCGCTAGTTCCATACCAGCGCGAAGAGCCGCATTCTTGAATCCAATCGGGGCGCTACGCGGCGAATAAGGAAAACGCCGCCGGGCGGTACCACTTCGTTCGGCCTACTGCGCAAAGCCCTCGTCGCGGCGTCCTCGCCGAACCCGTGGCAAAATCCCGCGACAGTCGATTTCAACGGTTTAGAACTACCGGGACTCACTTGACCTCCGATCTGTTCTATAGTGAGAACAGGAATGAAAAAGAAGCCGATCGCCGAACCCATCATCTCGCCAGAGATTTTGGAGTTGGCGAAGAAGTCGGTCGAAACCGAAAAACCTCCCGCCACCGAGAGCTGTGCAGTTTGTGGTGCTCTCTGCACGCCGCTCACCGGCCCCCAGGCTTCCGAAAATCTTTGCTGGGTGTGCCGCCGTCTGAAAATCAGCGCCTGGCGCGATTCAGATCAGCAAATGTCTGCGCAAGAATAAGCGCTCTCATTTCCAAAACGAAACCAATTCAGAAACGGTACGCAGCGCGCGTTCCGAGATGAAACATTCAGTTCAGTGCTGCGGTCCGCGATCTAAGTCTTTCAATCACTTACCGGGACCTTAGATGTGGCGCGGCAGATGCCTAAGTATGGGCATGACGATCCTACTAATCCTCCTGACAATCCAAGTTCTCATCACTCTTCTCGCGCTCGTTTTCGAAACCGGTGAAGATTCCAGCTTCGAAGGCGACAAACTGATGTATCGGAGCTAATCGCCAATGTCGGCATACCCGGCAATCAGCATTGCCGCTCAGCCGATCGATTTATTTCTCCGGTCGGCAACAATGGTCACCTCGATATCATGCGCAAGGCTGACCACCTGATTGACCAGGCTCTTGCCCAGAAGACGGTCCATGCCCTTTCCGACAAACCGCGGCAAGAAGATTTGCCGGGCGTTATGTAATCGCGCGAAGTCCACCAATGCCTGGGCATGATCGCTCCCCGTCAGCACTCGGGTTTCTACGTGCAAGTTTCGCGCGAAGTTCAAGTGCCGCTCCACCGCCTCCCGTTTTGTACCCGGCAGGCTCTGCAAGTCTGCGCGTTCACTGACGAATACCGCGAAACAGTCGGCGTGAATAACGTCGGCCACGCGTTTCCCGCGGCGAATAAGCATCGCCGTCGACGGATCGTCGCTGATATAAATAACAACTGCGTCGTTCAACCGGTGCCCGCGCGGCGAGGACTGCGAATCCCATCCTGGCTGGGCATATGCCGAGCCGTGCTCCATCCCACTTTCCAAGCGCTCTTCCACTTCGTGAGCGGTTTGACGCAAGGCCATCTCTCGAAGCGCGACCAGCGTGGATTCTTTGAAGAAATTTTGCAAAGCGGCTTGCGCTTTGTCGGGCGGATACACAACGCCACGCTCCAGGCGGTTCAACAGTGCCCGAGGCGTCAAGTCCACCATAACCACTTCATCGGCTTGCTGCATCACCCAATCCGGAATGGTTTCGCGCACGGTTACCCCAGTGATCTGCGCCATCTGATCATTGAGACTTTCCAGATGTTGCACATTCATCGTCGTCATCACGTCGATGCCATGTTCCAAAATCACCAGAACGTCTTCCCAGCGTTTCTCTCGTGGCGATCCCGGGACGTTTGTATGCGGAAACTCATCGATCATTGCCACCGCTGGGCGCCGCGCGATAACCGCATCTGTATCCATTTCTTCGAAAGCGGAACCGCGGTATTGAATCACCTTTCGCGGAACGATTTCTAGCCCTTCCGTTTTGGCAATGGTATCTTTCCGGCCATGCGGCTCAAAATAGCCGATTGCTACATCCACTCCTTTAGCCTTTAGCGCTCGGGCCTCCTCCAGCATCTGGTACGTCTTTCCGACTCCGGCCGCATGACCGAGAAAGATTCTCAGCTTTCCTCGCGCGCTCATACTTTCGGGGATAACGCGAAGCGGTACCCCACCCACGGTTCGGTCAGAATATAACGGGGGTGGGCCGGATCGACTTCAATTTTCTTTCGAAGCTGGCTCACAAAAACGCGGAGATACTCAACTTCATCTCCATACTCCGGCCCCCACAAAGTCTGCAGCAGCTTGCGGTGAGCAATCGCCTTATTGGCGTTCGAAAGCAGGTATTGAAGCAGCTCGAATTCCTTTGGAGTAAGGCGCACTGGCCGGTTCCGAACAATAACTTTCCGTGCTGACAGGTCCACGGTAAGCTCATCGGAAACAAAGATGGGGTCTGCGTGGTCCTGCTGGCTCGGCAGCCGCCGCAGGTTAGCTCGGATTCGCGCCATAAGCTCGTTTATGCTAAACGGCTTCGTGATATAGTCGTCCGCTCCCGCATCCAAAGCTGCAATTTTGTCGCGCTCGCTATCTCGAACAGACAAGACGATGATTGCCGCCTCTGAGGCCGCGCGGATCTCCCGGCAGGCGGCCATCCCACCCATTCCCGGCATGTTCATGTCCAGCAGAATTACGTCAAAATTGTTTTCTCGCAGAATTTCCACGGCTTCTTCGCCGGTGCGCGCCTCGTGCATTTGGTAACCGTTCGCGACTAGCGCGGTCCTCATGACCCGCCGGATCTGAGGTTCATCGTCTACAACCAGAACGCGGCCGGCGTTCATGCTTCCTGGGGTTCCATTTCCTCGGCCTTCGGAGCGGAACTCAAACCAATGGTGAATCGTGAGCCTTGCCCGATTTGGCTCTCCACGCCGATATGGCCCCCATGCGCCTCCACAATCTCTCGCGCGATCGCCAAACCCATCCCCGTACCCTGCACCGCCGAGCGATCGTAGCGGCCCCGGTAAAATTTGTCGAACACGCGGCCTTGCTCGAGTTCAGTAAGCCCTTGCCCCTCGTCGTGCACTGAAATCGATATGACTCCCTGTGCTTCGGCTGCCGAAATCGTGATTACTGATCGCGAGGGGCTGTACTTCAACGCGTTGTCCAGCAACTGCTTGAGAGCCTGCACCAGCAGCTCCGAATCGGCCAAAACCGGCGGCAAATTGTCCGGAATATCGACCTCGATCTCATGAGACAAAGCGCGATCTCCCACCAATTGGAGGGCCGCGGAAATCAGGTCACGGACGCTCACCCAGTGATACTCGAGCCGAAGCTTCTTCGCATCGATCCGCGCCAGATGAATCGCTTCGTCCATCATGCGCCGGAGACCCCGCGATTCCTCCTGAATGACATGCAACAAATCGTCACGTTGTTCAGCCGCTACGTCCGCAGGCGGCAGAAGCATATCAGCCGCCGCTTCGATGGCGGTAAGCGGCGTTTTCAAATCATGCGCGAGGGCATCGATCATCACCGATTTCAATTCTTCGCTTTTGCGAACTGCCTCGGCCCGGCTGCCCGCCTCTTGCGCTTGCGCCTGGGCCAGCCCAACTGCCACTGTGTTTCCGATTCCCTGCAGCGTCCCTTCCGATAGCGACACTCCGCGAAACCCAAAACTGCCCAGGGTCTTGTTCCCCAAAGTGATGGGCACGATCACGTGGCCCGATGCATTGCGATCGGCCTCCGCGTAGAGCGCCGCCCGCTGCAGCTTCTCTCCTGGAATCGACGTTTCGGTCTGTGAACGATAAAACTGACCCGTTGCCTTTTCAAACAACACCATCTCCGTGAAACCGAACAGCTCCATGCACTTGTTGACGATAAGACGGCGCACGTCTTCTCCGTCGCTCAGCAGCATCGACCGGCTCAGCGCGTACAGTTTCTCAGCCTCTGTCTGTCGCAGAATCAATTCATCGCGCTGTTTCCGCAGGCTCCTCGACAGATGCGTCACGATCAGAGAAACCGCCAGGAATACGACCAAGAGGATCCAGCCTTGTGGATCCCCGATGCTAATAGAACCGATTGGCGGGACGAAAAAATAATCCAGGCAAAGTGTTGCCGTTATCGAGGCAATCACCGCCTCCGTCAACTTCTGATAAACGCCTGAAACTAGCGCGCAGAGTAACAGCACGGTTGCGGCAATCGTTGCGTTGACGTGAATGAGGTAATAGCAGACCAGCGAGACCGCAACAATTCCTATCACCGCAACCAGAGTCGAACGGACACGCGTCAGCAGCGGTCTCATATTCAACTACAGTGTACAGGCGTTTGTGCGCCCCGGCCCGGGTTTGCCGAGCCGGGGAAAACTCTATTGACCCGCGGAGAAGTGGGCCCGGCGATTGCGTTGATAACAGTCTTCCGTCGCGTCCGTGCAGAGCGGACGCTCCTTGCCATAGCTGATCGTCTTCAGCTTGTCGCCTGGAACACCCAGACCTGCCAGCGCATCCCTGGTGGCGGCAGCGCGACGGTCGCCGAGAGCGATATTGTACTCCGCAGAACCCCGCTCGTCACAATGCCCTTCAATGGTCACCACGAAGTTCGGATCCATGGAAAAAATCGTTTTCAGGGCGTTCGCATCAGCCTGGAGAGTAGGTTGGTCCTGGGGACGAATGTCACTCTTGTCGTAATCGAAGTGAATGTCCTGAACCTGATGGGCGAGAATTTGGGCCGCAGATTCGGCTGACGAGGGCCCTTGAACAGGCGCCGGCGCAGGAGGCGTACTGACCGTGACCGTGGCTTGAGCGTCTGTCGATCCACTAGGTCCCGTCGCGGTTAGCGTGTAAGTTGTCGTGCCAGTCGGATACACCGCGCGCCGTCCGTTCGGACTCACCGCTCCGATCCCGTTATCGATCTGTACGCTTGTCGCATCCGTGACCGACCACCGCAAGGACGAAGGTTGACCGCTACTGACGGTAGTCGGCTCAGCCGTGAAGTAGGCCACAGTTGGCTTGTTTGCCTGCGGAGTAACGACCGGTGGCGGTGGCGGTGGCGGCGGTGGCGCCTTCTTGTGACACCCGGCTGCCAAAACCAACATGAACGCTGCGGCTGATGCCAGCGATGCTCTGCGTATTGTCATGATCTTTTGATTCTCCTAGGGGTTGGTTCTATTTCGGTCTTTCGTTGCTCCGCTATTGCTCCGCATTCACCCACACGGGTTTTTCATTACTGCCCGTTCGCGTAAGCGGATGTTTACCGGTGCCGTCGGCATTCATGACCCATATCTGCGATTGCCTGCCACGGAGCGAAGCGTACGCGATGTGAGCCCCGTCGGGCGCCCAGGTTGGGTTCTCATTGCGTCCTTCATTGGCGGTGAGTTGAACCGTCTGTAGCGAGGACACATCCATCAGGAAGATATTGTAATTGCCGGGTTCGAAGCCTTTCGTCCAGGCGAACGCGATATGTGCGGCATCAGGGCTCCAGGCCGGGTTGGTGGCTTCGCCCGTTCCTGCGCTGAGCCGCTGCACGTCAGCCCCTTCGAGATTCATATGGTAAATCTGCGGCATACCCGAACGTCCCGAGACGTCGACCAGATCCGTGCCCGTTCTCGGATTCACTTTCGCTTCGACTTCGATCGCCCCGGAAGAAGTGACACGGCGAAAACCACGCCCGTCAATGCTCGCCATAAAAAGCTGCGCCGGCCCACCACCAGCCGTCGAAGAGAAGATGACGCTTTTTGAGTCCGGAGTGAAAGTGACAAAGGCGTTCATGGACGCGCCGCGTTGATTATAGAACGGTAACTCACGACCAGTATCGAGCGAAAACATTTTAATAGCAGGGTAGCCAGG
>JAFASD010000561.1 GCA_019244945.1 Acidobacteriaceae bacterium
GGCTGATGGCCGCCTGCGACATCAATGATGCTCAAACGGCGGTGGCCCAACAGCGCTGAGCCGCCATCATAAATTCCGTGCCCGTCCGGCCCGCGATGGTGGATCACGTCAATCATTCGCTCCAAGCTGGGGGCATGCGCAGTGCCTGCGTGAGTTTCTTGGCCCAGCGTTACAAATCCGGCAATTCCGCACATATCAAAACCGCCGCAAAGACCGGAATCGGCCCGGATTCCGAACTTCGGGAACCGGCGCTTGCGGAGTCGTTTTAGCCCGAATGACAGGCGCGCCCTTCGCCGGCACCTCCAAACCAGAGCCGTCGGTTTCCGTCAGTTTTTTCTTCTCAGACTCTTTCGGAATCCTGTGCAGGCAGGCGGATAAGGCAAACATGACGGCAAGCGTATGAGTGTAACCAACGCTCAGAAAGAAGATGCCCACCGAAAGGGCGGTCAACGATGCCAGCAGGTAAAACTCATTTTTGGCCAAGTCTGGATTAATTCTCTTGGCGCGCCGATAATCCGAGACGGCATACGTGAGGCACAGCCCAAGTGTTGTTACAAACAAAAAGAAACCTGGGAGGCCAGTTTCACTCGAGATCTGGGTATAGGTGTTGTGCGAAACCAACAGAGTCCCGCCAGATCCGGTCTGGTTCTTACGTTCGTCCCAACTGGCGGAGGCGAATACGCCCGGGCCCACCCCAAAGACCGGGTGCTCGAAGGTCATCTTTATGCTTTGAATCAACAGCATTTCGCGTCCTTCGCTCGACCCGATATCGCCGGCCAATCGCTCGCGAGTTTGCCAATCCAGGCGGTCCTCGGCATGCCGGGTAAAAAGGGTGGTGAATCGAACCTTTAAATATTCGGGCAAAAACAAAGCGCCACCCGCTACCACGCAGACGGCCAACATCGCAATCAACAATTTCTGAGCGGGTTTTGCAAACAGCATTACGACGCCGAATAATGCGCAAAGTGCAATCAGGCCAGAACGCGATCCCGTGCGGGCAAACACGATAAAGATCGGAATCGTGCAGAGCAAAGAGAATATTTTGCGGGGCCCTCCTGAGCGGCTCGCCTTTAACCACCAAAACGGCAGACCGACCACTAGGATCAAAGCAAATTCGTTCGGGTCTGCAAGGCTGCCGTTTAGCAGGGAAATACGTCCTTCGACCATTCGCCCAAGCACGAAACTGAGTAGGCTTGCCACGAGAACCGCATAGGCATACGCTCCGGTTATTTTTCGCCACTCAGACTCGTTCTTAACGGTTTGAACAATAATCAGGAAGATCGCCAGCGCTTGTAGAGCTTCTTGGACGGAGTGCAGGCTTGTGCCACGCCAAGTACTCAGCGGTAAGCAGAGCACAACCCAAACAGTGAACCCGATAAACCAGCGCGAAATATTGGAGGAGAAGATAGTTCTGAGATCGCCGCGGAAGAACATACTGAGGATCAGCGTTATCAGCAGGATCATCGGAATGTGAAGAAACCAAATCGGCGAAACATCCAAGACGCGGCTTACCACCAAGAAGATATAGAAAGCGAGCAGCTTGACAGCCAGGGCGGTCTTGGACGGGTAAGCAGTTTCAAATCCGGCGCGCTTACCTTCCGTATGCGCACTGTCTGAAACCGCTACTCCCGTGCTCCTAGCGATTTCAGTGGTGCTCATAATACCTACTCAATAGTCCCATTTACTCGCTTTCGAGTCACTGAGGATTGCCATTTCCTGAATTGAGCGGGACGAGTTCAATACTTCCAGCCTTGGCCCCTTGGGTCATCGCAGGCCATATCGGCTCACAGCTTGGCCACACAATGAAATAATCGATCCGGTTTGCTGATAGAATCCCGGGGATCTGATCCCGGTCGGTTGCTACTGTTGCCGGACGATAATCCGGATTTAGTTGAAGAGCAACCTCCTTTGCTTCGGGATCCGGCACAGGCTCGCCGTAATAGGGCATCCCCAGAACATAGGCCACGTAAGCCGAATCCTGCCAGTCGGAACACGATGCCAAGCGGCCCCACTTTATACCCGACTCCTTAATCTGCTCGCTCCACCGGTATACGTCTCTGCCCTCAAAGTGATGCGCATGAAGAATGAGAACGGGATTGACCAGAAACGAGAGTACAACAGCGGACGCTAACACTGTTTTGGCAGGCGCGGCAAATGCGTACCTTTTGAATAGAAGGTCCAGGCTGAGAAATGCTATCCACAGCAGCAATAAATCCGTCAGCCAGAAGTAGCGATCCTCGACGGTTATCAGCAGATATCCAGCAGAGAACAAAGCGATGGTCAAGATCGGCCCTATCCACTCTTGACGCCTATTCGCGGCATTGGGGCACAGCACGAGATACCCGAGCAGCAGAAACCCAAACAGTGGTGTTGTGTATGTCCAGAACCGAAATAAGGATTTCGCGTCGCGGTAGACAATTTTGACTTGATGTTTCAAGTTGGATCGGCTGCTCAGTACATTCCATGCCGGCAACCAGGCAGGAGAGGGATCTTCCCACGCTGTAATGGCGTGCTCGCTCGCGGGAGGTATCAAATGCGAAAGATGCGGATATCCGGCTGCCTCCGGACCAGTCAACCGATGGTTGAATTCTCCCGTCGTGCCGAGCATCCAGCTTCCATACTTTGCGTGCAGGGTGAGCACCCACACGCTCGATACGGCGAGAAACACCACTGATCCAGTCAGGAAATGCTTGAAAATTTGAGGTCGCTTCAACCGGCTCTCCGGGAGAACCCAGAGGAAAACGCTGAACAGCAGGAAATGGGCGGCAAAGAAAAAAAATCCATAGCTTTTGGCGAAGTAAGCCAAAGATCCCAGTACCCCGCAAAGTGGGCCGCCGTAGCGGGACTGAGGATACCCAGAACCGAAAATTATCGAAAGATACAACAGCAGCACAGCCGTGAAGAGGAGATCGGGCGAGTTTATCTGGATCGCGAACGCGAGGACCATGGCCACTGAGACCCACAGAAAGGCGCGCCGACACGACTCGCTGATATCAAACGCCAGGGATAAGCGATACAGTCCGAAAAGTGTCAGAGCACCAGCAAGAAGCGCAACTATTTTGGCTGCTAGCATGCCGCGGAAATGGAGTAAGAGGAGCGGGGTGATGCACCAGCTGTACAAGGGACCCCAATAAGCATTTATTGCCTCATGCCAATATCCCTTGGCGTATTCAGCAGAAATAGATAAGTAGGAAATTGCGTCTGGGCTTAGCTCATACGAATACAGGGGCAGAAGCAGAATTCCGAGAGCAAGAAAGGTTCCGAGCGGAGCGAGCGCGGTACTAACGGTCGAGCGCAATTCACGCATGAACCTCTCATAGTACCGGGCCCATCAGCACTTTCACATTCTTCGAGACAAGTTGCTGAGATTCGTTCGAACGCTCGCCCGGACTCCGCTGGAATCAGTACAAGCTGATCCAGGCAAAGGCCGATCCATTCCAAACACACACCTGAACGTTGTCCTTCGCGCTCCCGTTGTTGAGATACCAGAAGGTGCCGCGATTTGCGGATGTGCAAGCCGGTTGCGTGTTCGTTGTCAATAAGGACAACCCCAATGCGAAGGTTTTGAAACCCAGTGTTTCAGAAGCTGCTTGCCGGGAGACGACCGCCGGATTGATGTCGAGTGATCCGCCGGTGATCTGGAGAGCTCCGGAGCCTCCAAGATTGATGAGCTGGGTCCAGGTATTCGCTGAGGAACATTGATACTCTTGTTGGCCCGCGGGTTGATCGGTAGCGAAATACAAGTAAAGGCCCGATCCAGGTGTGCACGTACCCGGAATGCTGGCGAGGGTACCCGATGCCCAATTGCTGCTGCCGCCGCCCGATATTGTGACCGGCACATAGCTGTTCGACGCTGTTTGATACTGAAGCACCTGCGAATTTGTGGGAGCGGTTGAAGAGACAGGTATGCCTTGGATAGAACTTGCATTGCCACTACCGCCTGCAATAGCAACCGCCGTTTGCGCCGTCACTCTTCCTTTGGCGTCCGTGGTGACCTGGCAGACGTGCGTGGCATCGCCGCACGGGCCGGCGCTACCGTTCACGCTGGCAAGCGTCGTGGCGGCAGTTCCGTTGGTACTGACGTCTCCGGTCAGATCCCCTGTCCTGATATCCCCGCCGCCGTTTCCGAAGATCAGTTGACCGGCAGTAAGGGCTCCTGCAGTATGGGTTACCGTGCCGGTTCCGCCCGCAGTGATTGTGACAGGAGCTTGCGCAGTGACGCGGCCCTTGGCATCGGTCGTGACTTGGCAGACGTGCGTGGCATCGCCGCACTGGCCCGGGCCGCTGTTGACGGTCGCGAGAGTTGCGGGCGCGGAGCCAGGACCGGAAGCACTAACGTCTCCAGTCAGCGCAGTCATGTAATTCCCCGCGGCTTGCTTTGCATTCAGCGCGCTCTCAAGGTCGGTTTGATTTGACAGCGTTCCGGTGATTGATCCCCATGTGGCAGCCGCGCTGATGGGAAGCGTGGTTTGCGCGGTCACGCGTCCTTTCGCATCGGTAGTGACTTGGCAGACGTGCGTGGCATCGCCACACTGGCCAGGGCCACTGTTGACGCTCGCCAGGGTTGCAGGCGCAGAGCCAGGACCGGAAGCGGTCACGTCTCCAGTCAGCCCGGTTACGTAATTCCCCGCCGCTTGCTTTGCATTTAGCGCGTTCTCAAGGTCGGTTTGGCTGGAAAGTGTGCCCGTGATTGATCCCCATGTCGCAACCGCGCTGACGGGAATCGTAGTTTGGGCGGTCACGCGACCCTTCGCATCTGTAGTGACTTGGCAGACGTGCGTGGCGTCGCCACACTGGCCCGGTCCGCTGTTGATAGTTGCAAGGATAGTAGCCGTAGTTCCGGAAGTGATAACATCTCCGGTCAGATTGCCGGTGGTAATATCTCCACTTCCATTACCGATGATCAGTTGACCGGCAGTAAGCGCGCCTGTTGTATGAGTGACCGTGCCGCTTCCGCCTGCACTGATCGTGACAGGAGCTTGCGCAGTGATGCGTCCTTTGGCATCGGTCGTGACCTGGCAGACGTGCGTGGCATCGCCGCACTGCCCGGGGCCGCTATTGACGGTCGCGAGAGTTGCGGGCGCGGAGCCAGGACCCGAAGCCGCAACATCTCCCGTCAGGCGAGTAAGGTAGTTCCCCGCTGGCTGAAGTGCATTTAACGCATTTTCGAGATCCGTTTGGTTGGACA
>JAFASD010000251.1 GCA_019244945.1 Acidobacteriaceae bacterium
GGATTTTGCTGAGAAGGTCTTCACCGATCAGAAACGCAACCAGGTTTTCGGCTTTGTTGCGCTCCTCATCCGCTTTCCTGCGAGCCTCATTGGTTTGATTTTGCTCCCGGGTCAGGCGGCGAATCGTGAGCAGGCCGAATGTGAATAACACGATCAGCGAAGCCGCCGCTACGATCAGAGCTAAGCGCCACTTTTTTGGAAAGCGCCAGCCGCGCGTTCGCGAAATGGATTGCGCAATCGTGTCATGGCTGATCTCATAAAACATGCTCTCCAGCCGTGGCTCTTGGCGGAGGATTCGCCGATCGACAAGATACTTCAAGGTAGTTGCACTGACGCCGTATTCATGGCGGATTTGGTCTTCCTGCAGCATCAGGCGGTGTCCGGCGGGTGACAGGAGACCTGAATCGCACAATTCGCGAGCACGGCGACGTTCAAGCGCGGGGAGTTGATTCAAAGTATTCGCATAGAAGCGCCGGAGAACGAGCGCCATGGCCTGTTCACCACCGAGATCGTCTGGCGCGATCTCGATGGGGGGTTGGGCTGCGGCGAGGCGTTTGCTCTCGACAACGACTTGTTCGACGTGCTGGCAGAGCAACTGGAGCTGGAATGGCTCGATAGTTTGCGACCGGCCCTTCAAAAACTTCAGCATCGCTGCCAGAGTCTCTTCCGAGTAGTGGAATGGGGGTGACAGGAGCTGCGAGGCTGATGAGGAATCGGAGGCGGCGTCCAGCAGCGCGGGCTTTTGAATTGCATCTCTCGCCTGCGACTCGTCCAGCGGCAGCAAACGAAAGCGATCCTGGAACAATGTCGGCAGGTCCGAGCTCAGATCCTGCAAGGAGCCGTAGTATTCTTCGCGAAGGCTGAAAACAACTTTCACCTTAGGAGGAACGTCACTCAGGCCGGATGTACCGCTCCTTAGCTTTTCCCGTACCGCAGGCGGCAAACTACCGGACACCAACGGACCCAGATCGAGGGCAAAATTCTTTCTCCACTCCGCGTCCATGAGAGTAAAGATTTCCTCGAATTGATCGAAGACGAGAACGGGAAGCAACAGAGTGTCGCCACGCCAAAACATCGCGGTCTTGAAAAATTCCCAACATGTGTCGCCAGTACCAGGCGAGTAATCAATATTGAACTCTCGACTGACCTCCTCACAAGACTCGGCTATCAGCTTCAGTAGGTCCGTCGAAGCTTTCAGGCGCACGCGAATGGGGAGAAGCGCTTCGGCCCTTAAGACCGGGAAAACGCCTGCCTTCAGCAGTGAAGATTTGCCTAACCCGGAGTTTCCATAAAGCACCAGGAGACGGGAGGCCATAATCTGCTGGGTGATAGCGCGAATTTCAGCATCCCGGCCAAAGAAGCGGCGGTGGCTTTCCGGGGTATCTTCAAATTCCTTGGGTCCGGGATAGCGGTATTGGTCTATGCCTGTAGGCGCTGGCTTCTCAACAGCAGTAAGTGCAGCGGCTGTTGCCATTACGAAGCAGTTGCGAGCGCTGGCGCTCTCGTGTTCCAGTCTTCGAGGATTGCGCGGGAAAGATCGTTCATTCCCGAGTCCGTGGTGACGGAAATAGAATGCAAGCTTTCAAGCGTGGGCAGATTCGAGCAATCTCCAGCGCACACGGGAATCAGAAATCTGAGACCTTCCTTCATCCTTTTCTGCCGCTGGAGCGCTGCGTCGATTTCCTCGTAGAAAACTCCTTCGTTGCGGCGCAGCATGGCCGGAGTCTGAATCACCACGACATAATTTACCTGCTTTTCGATCACCTGGGTGAGGATGCGCTCCCAGTTATCGCCCGCCCGGAGGTTCTGTTTGTCCATCCACACCGCGATTCCCGCCGCATTCAACCTCAGTCCAAGGCGCTCGACAATCTCACGGTCTTCGCTCGCGTAAGACAAAAAGACCACGGGCGCTCCGGGCGGGGGTTCCGGGACCGTTTGCCGGCTCGGTTCCGCAATCTGCTCGTAAGCAGCCCGTAGATTGCTAACGAAGAGATTCAGCGAGTCCTGATGAAAATCGATGGGTGTCTTTGACGCCGAGAAATAGACGATGGTCTGATGCTGCTTCGATTGAGCGAAAAAGTCGGAACCCTCCAGCGCGAAAGACATTTCGCTGTGTTCATACAAGCCGAGCGAGCGCATCAGCACGCGCAAGTACCAGTTCTTGAATCCGACATCGATAAATAAGCAAGTAGATTCGGAACGGCTGAGTTTTGCGATCAAACCCTCTGGCAAGGGGGGAGCTTTGCTAATTACTTTAGTCAGGAAGTCGATCAGATCGTTCTCTGTGATCACCAAGGACTGAGGCTCATCGGGATGGCCGTAGAGGTGGTAAACCAGCGGGCAGTCGACAGTCGGTTCAGCCATCCTGGTGATACGGGCGCTTCGGAAATTGTAGAAGTCCCGCATGGGCTTCTTGCCGGTTTGAATCAGAGCGGTCTCAAGGAAATCGTCTGGCGTGGTAGTAATGCAGACGCGAAACGGCAAAGCGGCAATATTGCGATGAAACTCATTGGTCTTTCCCGAGTATCCGCGGTAAAAATCGATTACCTCTTCCTGAAGAAGTGTTGAACTTCTTTTGAGCGCCCACAGCACTTGGCTGACGTGCCGAAGGTCCTCGGAGTTGAGGTCTTTCTTATCCTCCTTGGAGAGACGGAGTTCGCCGGCAAGCTTCTTGGCCAGCTTTACGTGGACTGGAATTTCCCGGGATTCAACAGAGTCCGTGCTAGCGCCAGGCCCGAGTACGAGGACACAGTTCCCGTCGTGTATACGGCGAGCTAATGCTCGTAGAGAACGTGTTTGATCAATGTTCTCCATGTCCGCCGTTTTTACGGGATTTCGTTACTTGTGATTGTGACATTTTACGCTGTTCCGTTACGAAGACAGTGCAAGAAATCTTCCACTTCCACTCTGCTACCCACAACCAGCGGCGTGCGCTGATGGATTTCATGAGGCTGAATCTCGGTAATGGGCCGCTGTCCGTCGGTTGCAAGCCCTCCCGCCTGCTCTGCAATAAACGCGAGCGGATTGGCTTCATATAGCAGCCGCAACTTACCATTTGGATAACCTTTGGTCGGCGGGTAGATAAAAACGCCTCCCTTGAGAATCGTTCGATGAAAATCAGCGACCAGCGAACCCACGTATCTAGAGCTATATTCGCGTCCCAATGCGCCGGTACGGAGCCGGCACAGGTACTTTTGATAGACCTCAGGAAAGGTGTGCGCCTGGGCTTCGTTCACCGAGTACATGTTGCCTTGTTGCGGCATGCGCAGGTTGTCGTGGCTTAGCACGTAGGTGCCGACGGCCGGATCCAGAGTGAACCCGAAAACGCCTCTACCGGCGGTGTAAACCAGAATTGTGGAAGATCCATAAACGACGTAACCGGCGGCAACCTGCTTCGAGCCAGGCTGCAGAACAGCGGATTTTATGTCGCCTTCGAGCTTCGCGGGTCCGCGAAAAATGGAAAAAATGGTGCCGACGCTCACATTCACGTCGATATTTGATGATCCATCGAGCGGGTCAAAAAAGATGACATATTTCCCCGTTTGGACGGCGCGGTCGAACGTCACCGGTTCTTCGTTTTCTTCGGAGACGAGCACGGCGACGCTGTCTCTCAAACTCAAACATTGGAGAAGCGCCTGATTCGCGTAGACATCAAGTTTTTGCTGCGTCTCACCCTGAACGTTGGTTTCTCCGGCACTACCTAAGACATCGAGCAATCCAGCCTGGCGGATCTTCGCCTGAACCATTCTCGTGGCCAGCGTAATTCCGGAAAGCAGCCAGGAAAAGGTTCCACCGGCGTCGGGGAAATGCATTTCCTGTTGTTCGAGAATGTGTTGCTGCGCGGTGGTGACGATCTGGCTTTCCGCCCGCTGTCTTTCTATGGGCATGCTTGGCGCTCCTGTGGATTTGGCCGCCAGTATATCAGCGATAGCGAACCTGCTCGGTTAGTCTGTAAGTTTGCCGGAAAATGTGCAGGAGCGCGAGGCGAACGCAGTTCTATCCGCGCTAACCATTTTCCTGAGCGCTTTTCTCCTATTTCAATTGGAGCCGCTGATCGCGAATAGAATTCTGCCGTGGTTCGGCGGATCGGCGGCAGTCTGGTCCACTTGTCTCGTCTTTTATCAGACCGCGCTGCTGGTGGGCTATCTTTACGCACGCTTTGTTACGCGATTGCCGTTGCGCGTTCAAGCTGTCAGTCACACGTTGCTTCTGGCGCTTTCTTTGACACTGCTGCCGATCGGCCCCTCAGTGCGTTGGAAACCCGGCCCTATCGAAAATCCGTCATGGCTGATTCTCGGAATGCTGACCGTAACCATCGGGCTTCCCTTCACCGTTCTTTCGGCCACTAGCCCGCTTTTGCAGGATTGGCTCGCCCGAGCAGGATATGGGACGCCTTACCGGCTATTCGCGGTCTCGAATGCTGCCTCCCTGATCGCACTGCTTGCTTATCCGCTTCTGGTCGAACCGAATTTAGGAGTTTCCCAGCAGAGCGTCTGGTGGTCGGTGCTGTACGTCGTCTTTGCAGCGTTGTGCGCGCTAACGGCCTGGCGATCTCAAGGCGCGGCGGATAAAACCGCGATATCGACGGCGACGCCTGCAAACCCAGCAGCAAGCATTCAGAAAGGGTATTGGTTCGCACTCGCCGCCTGCGGGTCGATGCTATTGCTCTCGATCACGAACCACATCTCTCAAAACATTGCCGCAGTGCCGCTGCTTTGGGTGCTTCCTCTCGCGATTTACCTGCTGACTTTCATACTGGCGTTCGGCGCCGGCCGTGTGTACAGGCGCGGTCTGTGGTTGCGGTTACTTGCTTCCGCTCTCGGAATCATGGGGTACGCAATT
This sequence comes from Acidobacteriaceae bacterium, assembly GCA_019244945.1. Taxonomy (GTDB): domain Bacteria; phylum Acidobacteriota; class Terriglobia; order Bryobacterales; family Bryobacteraceae; genus Bog-105. Next base: position 4,843 of record JAFASD010000251.1, read on the forward strand.
TACAACATCAGCGCCGTGGAACCGATTCAGGTCACTTTGCCGGTTGCGCTCGCGGGTCTCTTTGTCTGCTGCATGTTCTGTCACGGCGAGCTCGACCGCGCACGGCCACACGCCGCAGACTTGACTGGCTTTTATCTAATGATCGCAGCGGGAGGCGCGGGTGGCGCGATTTTCGTGGGCTTACTTGCGCCTTTGATCTTCAGAGCCATTTACGAACTGCCGCTCACGCTCGCACTTACGGCTGCGATTGCCATGCTGCTGGTTTGGCGGGAGGGCGGATGGACCGTTCGACTTTTGTGGGTCGCAGTGGCAGGCTGCATGATCGCTGTGTTTGCGGCCAACGTTAGGTCGTATCGCGAAAACACGCTCTCGATGCAGCGTAGTTTCTATGGCGCTCTTCGTGTGGTCGAATCGGCGCGGGCAGGTCCCGAACAGACTCGAACGCTGTACCACGGCACGATCGAACATGGCGCGCAGTTCGTCTGGCCGCCCGGACGTCTTCGGCCGACCACTTACTATGGACCGGACTCCGGCGTCGGAATCGTGCTGCGGGAGTGTTTCCCCGCACCAAAACATGTCGGAATCGTGGGATTGGGCGTCGGAACCGTTGCTGCTTATGCCAAACAGGGCGATACCTTCCGCTTCTATGAGATCAATCGGCAAGTTGCCGATATCGCCGAGTCGCTGTTTTTCTATTTGCGCGAAGCTCACGGCGCGATGCGGATTGTCGAGGGTGACGCGCGCCTGTCGCTCGAGCGAGAAACGGGGCCGCCGTTCGACGTATTGGTGCTGGATGCGTTCTCAGGCGATGCCATCCCAGTACATCTACTAACGAAAGAAGCGATCGAGCTTTACCGAAAG
>JAFASD010000303.1 GCA_019244945.1 Acidobacteriaceae bacterium
AGCGCGTAAGAGCGACTTTACGCAAGACGAGCAGAAGACGCTCATGACATTGTGGGTCGTCTTTCGCTCCCCGCTGATTGCCGGAAGCAATCTCACGCAATTAGATGATGGGACGACATCGCTGCTGACCAATGAAGAGGTGATCTCGGTCGATCAGCATTCGCACGGCGGTCGTCCCGTTGTGAATGAGGAGAAGAAAACAATTTGGATTGCGCGGCCCGACTCGGGAAAAGGAGCCTACATAGCCCTCTTCAATCTGGATGACGAGCAGCAGGCGATCGAATTCCCGCTTCAAACTATCGGTCTGAATGGAGTATCGTTTCACATGCGCGACTTATGGGGACGAAAGGACCTCGGGAGTACAGATGTGCTAAAGGTAAATCTCGCGTCACACGCTTCGGCTTTATTCCGGGTTCAATAAGAGCGACTCTGAACATTGCATAACTTCGAATACCCAACATGACGCTCTCCCATGAATCCCCGGCGCATGGTCGTGTCCTCGCGCTGGACGTTGGGAAAAAACGAATTGGCCTCGCGATCAGCGATGAGCTGGGAATAACGGCGCAAGGCATCGAAACGCTCGAGCGCAGCCGGATCCGCGAAGATCTCGAACAGCTCAAGCAAATCGCCAATCGGTGGAGCGTGCGAACTCTGTTGATCGGAAAGCCGCTTCACATGAGCGGCGCCGAAAGCCGTCAGAGCCAATACACCGCTGAGTTTGCCGAGCGGTTGCAACGCCATGTCGGGCTGCCCGTGATCTTTTGGGACGAGCGGCTAACTTCCACCGAAGCAGAACGTCGTTTAAGAGAGGCGGGCGCGTCTTTAGAAGACAGAAAGAAAGCGGTTGACCGCATCGCCGCCGTTCTTCTATTAGATAGTTACTTAGAATATCGTCGAAACGCGGAAGCCGTGGAAGAGGAGAATCGGTTTGGCTAAAAAGCGCGGCGCCCGCGCCCGGGTTCTGCTGTTCGCGCTCCTCCTGCTTGCGCTTTTCGTGATTGCCGGGGGAGGCATCGCGAGCTACTGGTATCTGGGGCCGTTCCGAGGCTTCGGTGAGGAGACCTTCGTTGAAATCGAACGAGGTATGTCATCAAAACAGATTGCCAAAGAGCTGGCCGATCAAGGCGTGGTCCGCTCACCCTGGACGTTTCTTGCCGTTCGCATGATTCATCCGCGTGCAACTTTGCAGGCAGGAGAATATCGCTTTGGCTCGGAGCAGACGCCTTGGCAGGTATTCGACAAGATCCGGCGCGGCGAGGTTTTTTACGAGGACTTCACGATACCGGAAGGCAGCAACATTTTCGATATTGCAGCCCTGCTCGAGCAACTCGACACGGTGGATCCGGATGAATTTTTGGAGGCAGCGAAAGATACCACGGCGATCCGCGATCTGGATCCATTAGCGCCGGATCTCGAAGGCTATCTCTTCCCCTCCACATATCGACTCACGCACAAAACGACCGCAAGGCAACTTTGCAGTCTGATGATTGCCGAATTCCGCAAGCAGTGGCTCGCGCTCGGTGGAAGAGAGCAGAGGGCGAATACCCATAAGATTGTTACGCTCGCATCGCTCATCGAGAAGGAAACTGCAATTGCGCTGGAGCGGCCGATGGTGGCTGCGGTGTTCACCAACCGTTTGCAATTGAATATGCCGCTCCAGTGTGATCCGACGACCGTGTATGCGGCCCTGCTCGAGAATCGCTATCGCGGCGTGATCCACAAATCGGATCTGGCCAGCGCGAACCCGTACAATACCTACGCGCACCCCGGTCTTCCACCGGGACCGATCGCGAATCCGGGAACTTCGTCGCTCAAAGCAGCTCTGCACCCAGCCTCGGCAGATTATCTCTACTTCGTCGCGAAGCCGGATGGTTCCGGCTCGCACCAGTTTTCATCCACTCTGGCTGAACATGAAAGAGCCGTGTTGGCTTTCCGCAAGAGCGCACACTAGAGCAGAACTTTCGCCTTTGGGATTTTCGCTGCTCAACGGCCGCAGCGACGCCCAAATTGTTCCGAAGACATAGGTAACACTTTTTGCCCGAAGGGCCGAATTCCGGCATCCACTTACACGAAACTGCGATCTGCGATTGATGATCCGACGGTTTGGATATCACCTTTGGACACCCAATAGACGGCGTACCGTTGCGACAGCGTCATCCAGGTCGGAATATGTTAGGCGGTAGGATGGCAGGGCTTCGATCCATTGCAGGAATTTTCCAATACTGTTTCGGCAATGCCTCACCCAGATACCGCTCGCTTCGAGCGCTACTAGCGTTTCGAACGCATCCACCGGTTGGAGCGATGTAGTGGCACCTCGCTCAAAGCGGCTGAACACGATTGCCGATACTTTAGCCGAACCGGTGTAGTCCCGATTACGCGGGGACAGAAATCGAACGTTTTGTCCCCAGTGGGATAGGATCGGCGATTTTGCCAATTCGGGAAAACGGGGAAGCAGGACCGGCCAGCTTCCTTCCCGAATCATTAAAGAGAAGGGCATGACCGGCACGGCGAACTTTCCGGCTTCGAGAGGCGCGGAATCATCCGTATAGAACATCAGGCCGGCGTGCATGAGCGCGGCGGCCAAGGTCGTTTTGCCGGATTGCGATGCAGCCGGGAACAGAACGCACTGATCCGTGGAACCACACGCTCCCGCGTGTAAAATGACGGGCCAGTCCGGATTGTCCTGGGCGCTTCGGGCAAATTCCTGGAGCAAGACGATGCGCGCTCCGCTCGGCTGATCTTCCGTTGCCACCCAGTTCGAGCCGGAAAAGACGTGAAAACCGTCCTCCGTTGCAGTGGCTTGCAGCGTCGCGATCGGCTCAGAGCCGTTATCTGCGAGCAAGGGCTCGAGACGTGGAGCGATGTCGCTGATCAGGTCTGGATGATGGAGAATGACCCGGATATTTTTGCCGTGCAGGCGGTAGTTCCGGGCGAAGGTGGCGGGAGTGAGATCGGTGGGGGGTGGGAGGGGAACTGCTTCGCGGGTGGACAACGGTGCAGGCGCAAGCAGCGTCTGTTGCCATTGTGTCCAAGTTGACTCTAAGTCGCGAGCGGCTTGGGGGAGGGGAATGCCGTAGTGGGCCGCGAACTCAGCGGCCGCCTGGTCAAGTGGCTGGTTCGATCTGAGGAGGCGCCAAGCGTCGCGGGCTGTCGGATTCAGGATATAAAGGCCGGGTGAATCCGA
>JAFASD010000403.1 GCA_019244945.1 Acidobacteriaceae bacterium
CAACGAATTTACCGGAAGCTCTATGACGCGCTGCCGCAGGTCATCCGGGTCGCGCAACAAAATCCTCATGCAGTTGTTGAACAGCAATTCGTAAACCGTGCTGATCAGGTTGCTCTGGCCGTTCAAATAGAACTGCAGCGATCTTAATTTCAGGCCTTTGAATTGAACATCCGGAAAGCAGGAAAGCTCAATACTGCAGGCCGCCATCGCCTCGGGAGCTTTGACCGGCGGCGCCAGACGCTCCGGTGAGGACCATCTCGCCTTCGATACCCTCAATGGAGAGACAACCGTCTCATAGCAGGTGCGAAACTTGCACGGAACCCCCTCTATGCGGCGGGAATACAAAAGGGAGTTCCGCGGAATCTGAAGATTTGTCGTGAGCTTCCCCTGCTCAGGATCAACGCTGAATTCCACCACCGACATGGACGGAATCGGCCTCAGAAAATGCGGATAGAGCACATTGAGCAGAGACTCGGTGATCTCGGGAAAATCATCATTAAGCTTCAGGTGAATGCGCGCAGCCAGAAACGCAAACGCCTCGACAAGGCGCTCGACGTGTGGATCCTCGGAAATATGGGGCCCGAGAAGGAGACGGGAAGCAACTTGCGGATTGTTTTCGGCAAATTCCGCGCCCAGTTGACGCAAAAACGAGAGCTCGTTGTTGTAATAATCTAAGAGCTCATCGCGCACTGGTTTCTCCCTGCACTTTGTACTCGCCGCTCGATAGCTCCAAAACCGTGTCGAAGCTCACCTGTTCCGGGCTAGGATCCACGCGGAGCAGTCCCTCTATCACAAACCGCAGGTTGGGTACTCTGTCCTCTCCGACCGTTACCAGGTTCACGCGAACGTTTGCCATTCTCGGCTCAAACTTCGCCACGGCCGTCTGAATCGCCTCCGTCAACCGCTTGCGCTCACGAGTGCTCTTTACGCTCATCGAGGTGATATCCGGCAGGCCATACATGAAAAGGGAATTCTGCGCCTCAGATCCTTCCGGAGCCCCAATGACTGGCTGGCGCGTGTTCAACAGCCATTCCAGATCCCGCCGTACTGCTTCTTTTAGCTTGCGAAGCGATCCCAACCGCGTCTCAAACGCGCTTTCGAGTTCGTTTGGGTCGTGGATCAGCCGGTCTAAGACAGAAATCGTAACCGGTCCATCGCCGCGGTTCTTCGCCATGAACCTACCCGCTCCTAGCTCAGCAATCCTTCCTGCCGCAGCCAAGCCAGGGTCTCGGGATTCGCCGCACCTGTATCGTCATTCAGCGTCGCGTTCGCTAGCTGAGGAAAATCGGCAAGGAGCGTCTTCAGTTCCGAACGCAGTGCTTTTGCCGTAACAGCATAGCCTAGTTCATCGCAAGCTTTGATGGAATAGCGTTGTAAATCGAGCCAGCCACGGCCTACTGCGTTGCTCATCGCTGCTTCGGCTGCATCGAGTACGCGCGCCCAATTCTTCCCCGATGCGGATGCCCTCAGTGTCATGCGCACCTCGGGCGCGGGCGCGGGCAAATCCGTCAAACCGTTTTCGGCGCCGCCGCGCACTTCTCCCCACCGCAGCGCCCGTAGTAACAGGTACGGAACCGGACTCGCCGGACTCTTTTCTCGAAGGAACTGCGCCGCCGCAATCACGTGAAGCAGCGCTTGCTCCGTGTTCCCGATACTGCCTCCCTCGAGTTTCGAGAGATCCACTGGAGTGATCGTGGCCTGAACCGGCTGTCCCGCCTCCACCGTCAGCTCGCCCCCCGAACGCGCATCAGGCACCGGTTCCGCTACATCCGGTTCCTTCTCCAGCTTCTTCAGTAACAGGATGTGCACCACATTCCCAACTTCTTCCAGCGCTTTTTCAAGCGATGCAAAAGACGGAGCGACATCCCCGAATTTCTCTCGCGCGAGTGCGTCAAACTGTCCTAACGCCTCGGTCGCTTCCTTGCAATCCTGCTCCAGTTGCTTGTAAAACGGTTTGCCGGTATCTTCGACGCTCCTATCAAATTCCTCGGGCGTTACTTTTTTTTCTTCAACCGCGAACTGACGGTATTCGGCCCGCGCCTTATTTCCCTTCACATCGGCTTCATAGCCGATACGCCGCGATTCCTGGTAGATGAACCAGCTAAATCCGGAATCTGTCAGCGGAACGCTTCGCAGCGCAAGCACAGGAGAGGAGCCTTTGCCCGGATCGAAATAGGAGCCGAGCCAATCAAGCGGACGCGCACGCAGCTCTGCATCCCCATCTTCCAAACCCGGATGAACATTCTCCCAAAACCGCTCGATCAGCTCGCGCAATAGCCCGATTCCCGAGGTCAAACCGGGAACGCCGTCGCGGTATATCCACCCTTCGGTCAGCCAGGCAGCAATCTGGAGATCCTTTGTCTTTTTCAGCAAAGCATCTTCAGAGAGCTTTATGACTTGCTTGAAATCCGCAGTCTTGGCTTCGCGTTCCCAGAGACCCATCGGCCCGGTATCTCCCTGCCGCCGAGCCTCTCGAATCGTGTCGTACAACGCAGAATAGCGAAGATCCTCGCCAGCCGGATTCCCGCCCGGGATCGGCGCCAGAAACTGCTCAATATCGCTCATGCTGTACCAGCGTGAACTATAGTTACACAGTCGGAACGGCGTTCAAAGGATAAATTTCTAACTCCCGGATTTCGAGAAATGGAAACTCTTCGCCGTCGACGAGCAAATTCTTCTGTCCAAACGGCGCAATCTCGCCCGCCTCATCTTCACACCATTCCGTGACCCGGCCCAGACGAACTTCCGCATCGGGATGCTGCCAGGATAGGGGCGAAATCGCGGGAAGCAAAATCTCTCCTAGATCGCGTGAACGGAAGCTAGGCCCGGTGATCAGTTTCGCCGGAATCCATAGAAGATCGCGGAGACGTTTGGGTGCTTCGATGTGAATGCCTGCGATATCGCGGTATGAAATCCACATGTAATCGCCTGCGGCAAAAACCTCCAGCTTTTCGCCCACCCTCGGATCGGCATCGGAGAGAGCCCGGAACTCTTTGCCGTTCAGCTTTCCCCGAACGTCCGTCGATGCTCCGTTCACAACCTGCTTCGGATAGCCTTTCTTCTCGAACATCTCCTGGCGTGTCTTCTCGGCGTTTAAAGCGCCTTTGTAAAGCAACGTTCCGATGATCGAATCTTTGTTGCCATCCTGTTCCAAAATGCTCAACTGCTTGTCGGCGCGCTCGTATTCGCCTGCGAAACACAAGAGCTCGAACAGAAACGTCCGGTTCCGTTGATCGGCGGGATTGTCTCGAAGATGAGAGTTCAAGGCCGAGATCGCTTCATCCAGCTTCCCGGCCTTGAATAGTTGCTGAGCGTCCATTTAGAACAGATCTTACAGCTTCGTGTTCTTGGAAACGTCCCAGCCGGCGACGATTTTGTTGCCGAGCTTTCCTTTCGAGTCCTGCGGAAAGTAGGTCACCTGCAGCGACTTGCACGAAAGCGATAGAGATTCCGATGGCTTCCCACCACCCGCCGCGCCGCCCCAGCTAATGCTGTCGACGAACACTTCCGTCATGTCGTACTGATAGTAGACCTGGGTTGTATCATCGCCGGTCGCTTCACGAACAATCATCGTCCCCTTCGCGATGTGGGTACCATTGCAGCA
>JAFASD010000533.1 GCA_019244945.1 Acidobacteriaceae bacterium
TTCCGAGCAAGCTCTCGATTTCAGATTGTCTCCAGATATAAAATGCGCCTTCGCCAGAATGCGATGGATTCTCCGGATCGGGGCTATCGGCGTCTTCAGCCGAATAAAATGCGCCTGACGAATCTGTTAAATCGCGCAACACGTACGCAAAAATATCGCGGGCCACTCGGGCGAAGGTTTCATCTCGCGTGATTTGATAGGTCTCGAGATACGAAATCGCCAGTTGCGATTGGTCGTACAGCATTTTTTCGAAGTGCGGAACAAACCAGCGCTCATCTACCGAGTAACGGTGAAAACCGCCGCCCAACTGATCGTGCATACCGCCGGCGGCCATGGCGCGCAGAGTTTGTGAGACCATTTCCAGAGCTTCGGCATCGTTCGTGGCCGCATGGTAGCGGAGCAAGTAATTGAAGACCACCGGGCGTGGAAATTTGGGCGCATTCCCAAATCCGCCCCAACGCGCATCGAACATTCTGCGAAACGGCCAAAATGCGCTCTGAAATAAGTGCGAATCCGGATCGAGAGGGCGGCCGGCGGATTCTGCCATGGCGCGCAGTTGTTCGGTTACGCTGCTGCTGGATTCCTCAACCCTGGCGCGCTCCTGCTTCCAGGCGCGGGCGAGATGCTCAAGCAAATCGCGAAAACCAGGTCGCCCATATCGCGACCCTGGCGGGAAATAGGTTCCGCCAAAGAATGGCTTCAGCTCGGGAGTAAGCCAAACCGACATGGGCCATCCACCGCTTCCCGTGGATGCCTGCACAAACAACATGTAAATGCGATCCACGTCAGGCCGCTCTTCGCGATCCAATTTGATAGGAACGAAGTAGCGGTTCAAGATCTCCGCTACCTCTTCGTTTTCAAACGATTCGTGAGCCATGACGTGACACCAATGGCAAGTGGAATAACCAATGGATAAGAAAATCGGCTTATCTTCCTTGCGCGCCTTCTCAAAAGCCGCCTCGCCCCACGGGAGCCAATCGACCGGATTGTGCGCGTGCTGCCGAAGGTACGGACTCTTCTCGTTTATCAGCGCATTCGTGTGCAAGCGTTTTCAGTCTATCGTCCCCCGAATTCCCAGGAACGCAACGCCAATTCCCACATTTGCACGCCTAGAAAAAGACTGACCAGGCAAGCCCGCCGGTTTACTGCGTGCCTGAGGACATGGTATTGGTATCCAAAATGCGCCACAACGCGATTCAGGGAGCTGATCGAATCTATGCAACGCAGTCGTGATCTCATTTCGGGACAAATTACACTCGACTACTTCATGCGGAAGGCCGCAGAAGGTTGGAAGTTGGCAGCAGTTGAATGGGTGCGGGATGCCGCGGGCGACGGTACTACGGATTCAGAAGTACTGAACATCTCGATTGAACCTGAGGAAATCCCCTTCGGACTTCGTATCTCTCAGGACGGCTTGCACATGGAGGAAAACCCGCTCGAAATTACGGTCTTAATGCTAATTCTCGAAAAGATCGTAAAGGAAAAGCGAGTTACCGAAATCGCGCACGATCTGAATCTTGAGGGCTTCAGGACCCGCGCTGGAAAGACGTGGAGTGCGACCGCCGTGTTCGATCTCTTACCGCGCCTGATCGACGCCGGACCGAGACTGCTCAAGAGTGCTGAGTGGCAGCAACGCCGGTCGAGCTCGCCGGCTCCCAATTAGCTGTTCCGTGAGAAGCCCGCTGCTCTATGTAGCATGCTACTCTTAGTAGCACCCGTCTCACTCTGCTATGAAACGTTTCTCAAAAACAATGTTGCTCGGCGCGGCTCTCTCCACAGGCTGCTTAGGGCAAGTGATAACGTCCCAATACGATAACTCGCGTTCTGGAGCTGATCTCCACGAGACCACGCTCACGCCGCAAAATGTAAATACCGATCAATTCGGCCGGCTCTTTTCTCTACGAGTGGACGGCGATGTGTATGCCCAACCGCTGTATCTGGCGGGATTGGAAATTCCAGGCAAAGGCAAGCACGATGTGGTCTTCGTAGCTACTGAACACGACAGCGTCTATGCTTTCGACGCAGAGGGGCAGCCGCGAACCCCGCTCTGGCATGTCAATTTCACGAATGCCGAGCACGGTGAAACGACCGTTGACGGCCGCGACGTTCAATGTCCTTTCATCAATCCGGAGATCGGTATCACTTCTACGCCGGTGATTGACCCGACCACCGGGACTCTCTATGTTCTTGCTCGCACAAAGACCGGAAACAAGACTTCCGGGTTTCACTACTTTCAAAGGCTACACGCGCTCGATGTAACAAACGGCGCAGAGCGCACCGGCAGCCCTGTAGAGATTCACGCATCCATCAAAGCGCCGGCATCAGGAAGTGACCTCGATTTCGATCCTTTGATCGAGAATCCCCGAAGCGCACTCCTGCTCGCCGGAGGCAATGTCTTTCTCATGTGGGGTTCGTCTTGCGATGTAGGGAAATATCACGGTTGGGTGATGGCGTATGATGCGCGATCCCTGGAACAGAAAGCCGTCCTTAATACATCACCCAACGACAAAGAAAGTGGCATTTGGGCATCCGACACCGGCCCTGCGGCGGACCAGAGCGGGAATGTATTCGTGGCCACGGGGAACGGGAAATTCGATGCTCCGAAAGGATTGGATTACGGGGATACTCTCCTGAAGCTGCGCTTGGAGAACGGCGCCTTGATCGTCGGAGATTACTTCACGCCTTCTAACGAGGCAGAACTGAATAAAGCCGATAACGATCTGGGCTCAGGCGGTCCGCTTCTACTACCGGATCAGCCGGGAACGCGTCCTCACTTAGTACTCATTGGAGGAAAGGGCGGCACACTCTACGCGATCGACCGCGATCGCATGGGCAAATTCCAGCAGAGCAATGACTCTCCTGTCGATGCGGTCCGTTTGGGCGGAAGTTTGCTCGCGGCGCCGGCCTATTGGAATGGCGATGTCTACGTTTTTGCGAACAACGACGTCCTGAAGGACTTCACATGGAGTGACGGCCACCTCCATTTGAACGCGCAAACGCCTGGAGGTCCCTTCGATCCTGGCGCCACGCCAACGATTTCCGCGAACGGCGACAAGGACGGGATCGTGTGGACCATTTCCG
>JAFASD010000269.1 GCA_019244945.1 Acidobacteriaceae bacterium
TCCAGTAGGCGTAACAGGCAGCGATTACGCACTGAATAAAATTGTTGACCACCGGCAGGCTCTCACGCGACCAAAGACCCCGGGTCAGCAATAATCCTGTATTGGCTGCGAAATAAACCAGCAATCCGATGCTGAAAACGGCCAAATTGCGCGGCATCTGGACCGGAAACCAGAGCACAAAAACGAGAATGACAAGCATGACGAGCAGCGCGACTGTGGATATTACGCGATCCAGGTCAAGGGTGATACGGACCGCCCTCGCAATCGCTCCGCCAAATCGCGCCAAGTAGCCGGAATTACCGGAAACGGCCACGTCCAACCGAATAGTAAGTAAACTGATTACCACTACCGAGAGGAAAGTGATACTCAGGAACCTTTTTGAAAAGGTGCGAATACCTTCGAATCCCGCAAGGATTGCCTGCAAAAGGCTGTAAACCATACATAGAGAAAGAACCCAGGCACCCACGGTAAGAAGCATCCAGGTGATACGGTAATCGAATTTCGCAGTGTGGAGGAACTGCTCGAGAAACACAACAGCGGACCAGGTCACACCCCAGAGGAGAAAGACACAGAACACGCGATATACCTGCTGCAAGTGCCAGCGCAACAGGCGAATGACCAGAACGACGCTCAGGACGTCAATCGTCGCCTGCGCGATATTGCTCCAGGTCATTGGCGGCTGTGAAGAAGGTCAATAGGGATGTTAGTGCAAATCCGGGTAAACGGCAAGCGGGAATTCGCGAGAAAATGGACAAAGAGGGGCAAATTAACCCACATTTAAGTGGGGCTTACCGCAACGCGCGCCAGGGTTCCGCAACAAACCCCTTGAATTTGTGCTCTAATTAGAGAGGCGGATATGGAGAACCCGGATCAGGGAACGGGCACGGAACCATAGCGCGATGCGTCGTGGGCTGAAGCTTCACCGTCACGTTTGCCGTTTGGGCCATTGCGCTTCCGCACAGCACGAGGGCTGCAAAACAAATCGTCAATAAGTGTCTCATTTGGGTCGCCTTTTTTGGGTTTTGACTTGGTTTTGGGAATACTGACGAGTGTAAGATAACGTAGTATTCCACTACTAAGGGATAGCGCTAGGATGTTTTCCGGCAACAGAACGGACTTAAGTCCTGTCGGTACTGGGAATATCTTGTGCCTGCCCTAAATACGTGTAAGCATGGGATGCGAGTACATGGTCCGCGTTAAAACGAGCCTGCTTTCGTTCCAACTTCGCGACGAGGCTTGGGCACGGGATCTCAGTCACATCGAGAGCTCCTACGGGCGCCTCGTCTACTTGGCCGGATTACGGAATCCCGACACTGGCAAGTACGAGCATTTCGGATCGGACATTGCTTCGCGGACCGAGGCCAATAAAACGCTGAAACGCGTTCATGAAGATATCTTCAAGCAATGGGTGAGTTATCCGCTGGAACGCAAAAAAGCGGATGTAGAATTTTACATCGCCGGTATCCCGCAAGTGGATCGGACCGAGTTAGTAGACGCGTGGCTGCGCCTTACACCCTACAAAAACCTGGTACCTGCCTCGATTCAAGGACCGGAGCGCCAGAAACACATTTCGGACTTTGAGGCCATTCTGGGCCTTCTTAAGAACGTGTACGGCGTCGCTTCGCCGGATCGAGACGCATAGCAACGGCAACAATTTGGCCGATGATCTCCGCATCGCCAGGGTACCGAAATACGCGCAATGGTGTGTTCGAACCCGAGTGTGGCTGGACCACGAGGAGCCCGGCGCGCTCGCTACACCAGCCACATAGATAACCATCCCGATGCTCCAGGAAGTAGATCGGGCGATCATGATCGCCAGTCCAGCCGTCCCGGGCGATCTTGCGACGGGTTTCATCGATTTGCACGAAGGAGCCAGGACGCAGGATAGGGTACATCGACCAATCCGCAGTTCCAATGAACCCGTAGCGTTGGTGCGGGAGATCGAGCGAATCTAACATGGAGACTGGAAGTCTTCCCCATCGACGGATATGCCGGGCCAAGTAGGAGGTTTGTTGAAGATCGATATCGATGTCAAATTCTGCGGGAAAATCAACCTGAAGGCGATCGGGCGCTTTGATGTTCACCGCGTGCGTGTTTTGGAGAGGCAGACGGGCGGTGTGGGCGGGTAGTTGTTGTAGCTCGATACCGTACCAGCTCAAGACCAGGCTGAAATCCAATGCGTAGATGGCACACAGTGAATAAAGCCGGTACACAGAGGGGACGGTCCCTTTATTTTCAATATCAGCCAAGCGGCTCAGCCCGATCAGAAACTCGTGATTACCCCGTTCATTTGCAATCCTCTGACTGGCTTCTTCCACATCGCGATAGCGCAAACCAAGCCGCTCGCGAAAGCGGCGCAACTTCTGTCCAGCTTCTTCCATCGGTTCACCGGTGTGCCGGGTCTCCAGGACACAGAGCTCACGGCAACGGCTACGTTAGCACGAAAACGGGTCCTTGTTCCATTTTCGGAACAGTTTCAGATGCGGCTCGCCATTCATTATCTTCAGATCCACGCCAGAAGGCCCTTCTAGCGCTGCCTACTACCCGGGAGATGTCCGGCGGCCGCTTTTGGTATGTACCTGTGGAGCAACGAGAAAGCGGCAGAATAGCCATTCTAAAAGGAATGGTGGTTGTGGCAGGCGCCACGCCCAGGCCGTACCGGATGATGTTCTTTCCAGTTTGAGCCATAAACGTAAAAATTCTGTAGCATTTCAGGGCGAACTCGGAGCATTTAGCTCCGTAGCCGCCGTGAAATTTCTCGGCAACGCTGCTCGTATGGCACCGTGCGCATCCTTTCAGAAGGTGTTCCAGGCGCTCCATTCGGGCGAGGTCACGCACGCAGTCATCCCCATAGAAAATACGCTCCATGGCAGCGTACACGAGAATTATGATCACCTGATCGAATATGATTTGCCGATTCGCGGGGAGACGAGCCTGCGTATTTCGCACAGTCTCATTGTTTTACCGGGCACCCGCCTAAAGGACGTCCGGCAGGCTTTTTCACATCCCGTTGCTCTGAATCAATGCCGAAAATTTTTCGAGCGTCATAAGAACATTCAGCCGGTATCGCACTACGATACTGCAGGCAGTGTCAAGATGCTGGTCGAGCAAAAGCCGGCCGATTCGGCGGCAATTGCGTCAGAAAACGCGGCAAAGATTTACGGTGCAGCAATTCTTAAGAGGAATATCGAAGATGATCGGCGGAACTTTACGCGATTTTTTCTACTTACGAAACAAACTGCGCCGCTAAAGAATGCAACCGGAGAATGGAAAACGTCCATCGCCTTTTCTACACCAAATCGTCCAGGCGCTCTTTTCCGGACTATGGCCTGTTTTGCTCTGCGGGACCTTAATCTGACTAAAATTGAGTCACGTCCGTTACACGCCCGGCCATGGGAGTATCTTTTTTATGTGGATATCACCGGCTGTGCTGAAGACCAACCGGTTCAACGCGCGTTGGCGCATCTGGCCGAGATCACCACATTTTTGAAAGTGCTGGGCAGCTATCGGCCCTCACCATGAACGCGAGGTGCGGGCGCTTTTGCCGGCACCGCGCCGGAAAACTAAATGTCGTAGTAGAGGGCGAATTCGTAAGGATGAGGACGAAGCCGGACGGCTTCGGCTTCCGCTTTGCGTTTATAGGACACAAACGTTTCGATTAACTCCTCGGAGAACACGTCGCCTTTGGTTAAGAACGCGTGGTCCTCTTCGAGCGCGGTTAAAGCTTCGTCGAGCGAACCGGGCATGGACGGAACCTTTTTCATTTCTTCAGCCGAAAGATCGTAAATGTCTTTGTCGAGCGGCTCGCCCGGATCGATCTTGTTCATGACGCCATCGAGACCCGCCATCATCATCGCCGCGAAGGCGAGATACGGATTCGAGGACGCGTCCGGCGGACGGAATTCGACACGCTTCGATTTCGGGCTGTTCGAATACATCGGGATGCGCACCGCCGCGGAGCGATTCCGCCGCGAATAGGCCAGATTCACTGGCGCTTCAAAGCCGGGCACGAGACGCTTATAGCTGTTGGTGGTGGGAGCGATGATGGCCGAAAGAGCACGTGCGCGCCGCAACAGGCCGCCGATATACCACAGGGCCAACTGGCTCAAACCCGCATAGTTGTCACCGGAAAACAGCGGCTTGCCGCCCGACCACAAGCTCTGGTGCGTATGCATGCCGCTGCCGTTATCGCCAAATAGAGGCTTCGGCATGAACGTCACCGTCTTTCCGTATTGGTAG
>JAFASD010000145.1 GCA_019244945.1 Acidobacteriaceae bacterium
GACTTGCAACAGGGCAGCATCGTGAAGGACGATATCCCGGCGGGAACCCACATGCTCAGGATTCTGGATGGCGATAAAGAGGTTTTTTCCTTCGGATTTCACGCACAGCAAAATGAAATTCCGAGCGTAGTCACTCCCCCAACGGGGACGAACGCGGGAGTTGTGATCACGTCGCTCGGACAAGTTGCCAAAGTTTACGGCTCCGCAAACGTGAAGGGTGGGATTGAAGGACAACCTATGCAGCCGATCCCGCCGGAAGGCGATGCATTGACGGTTCCCGCTCAGGGGAATCTGCGATTCGTCGTCCAGGACAGCGTAACCAAGTCGCACGCTATTGCAATTGAATCGCTGGCGAGCCCGCTCCTCAGTGTCACTCTGAGCGGCGCGACGGAACGCATCCCGTTCATTATCAAGTCAAACGTGGATGCGGTTATCGTCGTCAATGGCTACGTTACTAAATCGAAACTCGTCAACGGGTCGCGCGTCTTCTCCCTTCCGCCAAAAAAGTACCTCATCACCTTGAAAAATGATGACTATGAATTGCCGCCGGAACAACCCATTGAGCTGAAAAGCGGGGATACCAAGCAGCAAACGCTGACCTTTGTTCTTACCCCAATTGTGCACGACGCGACATTAGCGATCGAATCTGCCCCCGTGGATGCGGAAGTACTGGTCGACGACACTCGCATCGGAACAACAGGAGCTTCGGGGAGCTTAACCAAACCGATCGCACCGGGAAAGCACACCATCGGTCTACGAAAAAACAACTACGAGCCTTTCAACGAAGCGATAGTTTTTAAGGCAGGCGAAACCGCAAAGGTCAACGGGGCATTAATGAAAGCCTACGGATCTTTGGCGTTGAAAGTAATGCCTGCGAACGCGCGTATCACGGTTCGCCGGGGTGAGTCGCAAGAAGTCGACCGGCCCAACAATGCGGCGTATCCGGTCCCTTCCGGCGACTATGTGGTTACTGCGGAGGCTGACGGATATACTTCGAACTCCAGTTCAGTCACGGTTTATCCAGGCAAGACAGCGACCGTGGAGTGGAGCCTCAATCCGGTGCCTAAAATCGCGCCGACGCGGCTGACCCCGGCGACTGTTTTCGAGAACGGCGGGTCGTGGAAAGTTGCGCCGTCCGGATGGTGGGTTCACGAGGCGAAAGGGGTCAGCTTCTTCAAAGAGAGGGAGGGGACTTTCGTTGTCGACATCGTGAAGGACACGCATCAGGGAGTCTTTAAACAGCACGTTAAAAGGATCGGTTTTGTTGTGGATTACGACGGAGCTGGAAATTATGTCAGCTACGCTCTGGACGGGCACAATCTTACCCGGAAGGTTTTTTCGGAAGGGCACGGCGGTGACGAGAAGAAAGTCAATCACGAGATGGAGTCCAGCCAGACCTTTCGCATTACTCTAGAGATCACGCCTCAGATGGTCGCGATTAAGAACAATGCGGGTAAAACGCTGGATTCCTTCAAGCACAACGGCGCGCGCGGGAAGTTCGGCTTCGAAGATGACATTGTCCTGTCGGTGCATTAGGCGAATGCATCGCTTTCTAAATCCGGCAGATTAGAAGCTCGCGTTCGTAGACCATTTCCGGTGGTAGGCGATCGTGCAAGTCGATGAAGAGTTCTTCGTGTCCGATTACTTCGGACCGCCAGGCGCCTGCATCGAAGTTTTGTAGCTCATCGAATTTCTCACGCGGAAAATCGAGACCGCGCCATTCGATGTCTTCGTAGCGAGGCATCCAGCCAATGGGCGTCTCTTTTGCGGCGGCGCGGCTGTGGGCGCGCTCGACAATCCACTTCAGGACGCGCATGTTTTGGCTGTACCCGGGCCAGATGAACTCGCCGTCCGCGTCTTTTCGGAACCAGTTTACGTGAAAGATGCGCGGTGTCACAGTCAAAGATCGCTGCATGGTTAGCCAGTGACGGAAATAATCGCCCATGTGATAGCCGCAAAACGGCAGCATCGCCATGGGGTCACGCCGCACCTTTCCGATGGCGCCCGCCGCCGCTGCGGTTGTCTCCGAGCCCATAGTGGCGCCCATGTATACTCCAGCGCTCCAGTTGAAAGCCTGATAGACCAGCGGAATGGTGGCTGCGCGGCGTCCGCCGAAGATGAAAGCGCTGATCGGCACTCCATCCGGATCTTCCCAGTTCGGATCGATGGATGGACACTGTGAAGCGGCCGCAGTGAATCGCGCGTTCGGGTGAGCGGCCTTTCTGCCTGTCTGCCGTCCGATTTCGGGAGTCCACCGGTTACCCTGCCAATCCAGGCACTCCGTCGGAGGTTCCTCCGTCATTCCTTCCCACCACACGCCGCCGCCGGGCGTCAGAGCTACGTTCGTAAAGATCGTGTTTTTGGAAAGTGTTGCAATCGCATTTGGATTGGTTTTTGCTGAGGTTCCGGGCGCGACGCCGAAGAATCCACTTTCCGGATTAATAGCGCGCAATTCTCCTTTTTTGTCGGGCTTTACCCAGGCGATATCATCACCAACCGTCCACACTTTCCAGCCCTCGAAGCCGTTCGGTGGGATCATCATCGCGAAATTTGTTTTCCCGCACGCGCTTGGAAATGCCGCGGCCACATAGGTCTTTTCTCCCTCTGGATTTTCGACGCCCACGATGAGCATATGCTCGGCCATCCAACCTTCATCGCGGGCGATATTGGATGCGATCCGTAGGGCGAAGCACTTCTTGCCGAGCAGCGCGTTTCCTCCGTAGCCGGATCCATACGACCAGATTTCCCGCGTCTCCGGGAAATGAACGATATATTTTTCGTTGTTGCAGGGCCAGGGAACATCGGTTTTACCTGGAGCGAGCGGAGCGCCAACGCTATGCATGCAGGGCACCACACGCTTCACGTCTTTATCGATGAGTTGGAACACTGGCAGGCCGATGCGAGCCATGATGCGCATATTGACTACCACGTAAGGCGAATCGGTAAGCTCCACGCCGATCTGCGACATCGGCGAGTCGATGGGCCCCATGCTGAAGGGCAACACATACATCGTGCGTCCGCGCATACAGCCGGTGAACAAGCCTTTTAATTTCCGGCGCATCTCGAAGGGATTGACCCAGTTATTCGTGGGTCCGGCACTATCTTTGGAGAGCGAGCAGATGAACGTGCGACTCTCAAGCCGCGCCACATCGCTTGCGTCCGAACGCGCATAGTAACAGCCTGGCCAGCGCTGCTCGTTTAGCTTAATGAGCGTTCCGGCACTGACCATCTGAGCGCAAAGCGCGTCATTTTCAGCCTGGGACCCATTCACCCAATGGATTGCTGCAGGTTTGGTAAGGTCAGCCATTTTCTCCACCCAGCGAAGCAGATGTTTGTTAGTGCTCAGCGGGGCTGCGGATACCGAAGATTTCATAGATCAGCAATTCACCACTTTACAGACTATGATGAAGTACTGCGGCCCATGGCGCATTCCACTCTCTCGTTCAACCTGCCCTCCTCGATCGAAGCCAACATTGAGCGCGACCTTTCGTCGCACTTCGTTCGGGTGGTGGAAGAAGCGGCCGTTGCGAGTGCCCGAACCATGGGACAGGGCGACAGGAAACAGTCAGACCACGCCGCCGTGCAAGCCATGCGCGAGGCTTTTGAGACAGTGCCGATTGCCGGCAATATCGTGATCGGAGAAGGGGAGCGCGATAAAGCCCCGATGCTTTATATAGGCGAGCGGGTGGGCGCGCCAGTGCCGGATGGCAGAGAACATCCCGGCGTCGATATCGCTGTGGATCCGCTCGAGGGAACGAACCTCTGCGCGACTGGCGCGCCGAACGCGATCGCGGTACTGGCCGCTTCCGAGCCGGGTGGGTTGTTGCACGCTCCGGACTGCTACATGGAAAAGATTGTCGCGGGTCCGGCTTGCCGGGGCGCGCTGGATCTGGATGCACCGGTTTCTCAGAATTTGAAATCGATTGCACGGCGGCTCGATCGCGATGTGAAAGATCTCACGATTATTGTTCTCGATCGACCGCGGCATGAGCGCTTGATTGAGGACATCCGGCGCGAAGGCGCTCGCATTCGTCTAATCGGCGATGGTGACCTATCCGCTGCGATTGCGGTGGCTGTCCGAGGCAACGGAGTGCACGCGGTCATGGGTATCGGAGGCGCTCCGGAAGGGGTGCTTGCAGCTGCCGCAATGCGCTGTTTGCATGGAGAAATGGTGGGCCGGCTGGTGATTGACAGGCCGGAGCTGGAAGAGCGCGTGCTGCGGATGGGGATCAAGCAGCCGCGCCGGACCTACACGGCCGGCGATTTGGCGATGGGCAGCCATATCGTGTTCGCCGCGTGTGGCGTTACCGATGGCGCGCTACTCCGGGGCGTCCGGTTCTTCGGCGAAGGCTATCGCACTCACACCCTGCTCATGACCTCGAGCAACAACACAGTGCAATTCATCGACGCCGTGCACATGCACCGCAAGCCTGGTCCCCGGGGCGTGCGGCTGTATTGAGCGAACCTAAGCTTGTTCGGCGAGCAAACCGGAATGCCGCAACGCACGGCGAATTTTTTT
>JAFASD010000148.1 GCA_019244945.1 Acidobacteriaceae bacterium
CATTTGCACTCATTGCTCGAACGGCTGCAAAACGACGCTGGGGGTCCGCAATGGCGAGATCATGCGGGCCAATAATCGTGATCGCTCCGGCATTAACGGCGAGTTCCTCTGTGTAAAGGGTCGTTACGCATTCGATTTCAACGAGCATCCTGATCGATTAACCGCGCCGCTCGTGCGCGCAGATGGCGAGTTGAAACCAGTTTCCTGGGCCATCGCCATCGCAACGGTCGCGAAACGCTTTAGCGAGCTGGGGGCCAAGAACGGCAAATTCGCCGTAATCGGCTCGAATCACACCACCAATGAAGAAAATTACCTGCTTCAAAAATTCGCGCGGCAGGTACTGCGAACCTCGAACATAGACCATCACCGGACCGGGGATGTCGCCACTCTGCTGGACGCGCTGCAGGGCAGGACGAACGCTCTGGCGGCGGTGGCAGACGTGTACAACGCGAAGGCTGCGCTCATCATTGACAGCGATTTGGCTCAAGAGCAGCCATTGCTGGCCTTCCAACTCCGCGCGAATTGGCGTCATCATAAAGCGTGTGTTTATGCCGTAACCCCGGGACCCGTTCGTGAAGACAATTACGCGGCCAGTGTGCGCGCGGAATGGGGTCATGAATTTGAAGCTCTGGATTCCATCCGTGAGCGCCTGGGTAAAGAACCCGAATTGGTCATCCTTTTTGGAGACGCGATTAAAGGCGATGCGATCCGGCGATTGGTTGCATTTGGCGATTCGCTGAGTATCCCGGTGAAATATGTCTGCCTCGTCGATTATTCGAACTCGCGCGGAGCTTCGGATATGGGATTGCTTCCCGGTCTTCTGCCCGGATATCGCAGTGTTCGCGAAAGCGGTCTCGAGCCAGGACTCAATTACGACGAAATTCTCGCCGCGGATGATCTGGATGCACTGTGGGTTGTCGGAGCCAATCCGTTTTCGCGAATAAACTTTTCAGCGGCGCGGGCGTTTGTTGTCGCACAAGATTTGTTTCTTACCGAGACAGCTCGTCGCGCCGACGTTGTGCTCCCGGCGGCTTCAGCTTACGAAAAAAACGGAACCGTGACGAACGTCTGCGGAGAGGTTCAGAAGCTGAGCCGGGGACCGAAAACGATGGGAGCTAAATCAGACCTCGAGATCATAGGCCTTCTCGCCAAAGAGATGCGGGAAGATCTCGGTCCGTTGAAACCGGAAGCAGTCTTTCAAGAGATACGCAGATCTGTGCCGGGTTATGATGTCCCGTTCGCGGTGGTGGAGACGGGCGGCGCCGTCCAAACCGCGCCTGCGAACGGACGTGTCGCCATCGAAGACAAACCGGAGCTGGTTCGCTCCGCGCGAAACACCCTTTTTACTTCAGGAACTCTGGGACGCTTCTCCAACATGCTCAATTCAGTGATTGAGAATCCCGGCGAGCTGTATCGCGACCCTAAGAAGCAGCCCCTCATGCGCCCGGGAAGTGTACAGCTTGAAACCTCGAGGCACGACAAATGAATTTCTACATTGTCAGCCTGATCAAAATCGCGATCGTCTTTGGCGTTTTTATGACCACGCTCGCCTATTTGCAGTGGGTGGAGCGAAAAGTCCTGGCGCACATTCAATCGCGGACCGGACCGTTGAGAGTAGGGCCGCACGGTTTGATGCAGCCACTCGCCGATGTAGTCAAGCTGCTGACCAAGGAAGATCTCCTTCCCCCTTACGTCAATCGCTTCTTCTATCTGCTTGCGCCGTTTATCGCGGTTTGTCTTGCGCTGATCTCGATATCCATCATCCCGTTCGGGCCGAGGATCACTGTCTTCGGTTATCAGACCTACATGCAGATCAGCGACGTCAACGTGGGCATCCTGTTCGTGCTGGCGATCAGCGCGGTCAGCGTTTACGGGGTGGCACTGGCCGGCTGGTCCTCGAATAATAAATACTCGCTGCTCGGTGCATTGCGCAGCAGCGCTCAGATGGTCAGTTATGAGCTGCCCCTGACCCTTGCCATTATTTCTCCGCTGCTCCTCAACAATCATCTGAACTTCCGTGCGATTTCCGAAAGTCAAGCTGGCTACTACCTGGGTTTTATTCCGCGGTGGAACATTGTCCAGATGCCGTTCCCGCAGATCTTCGCGTTTATCATCTTCATGATCGCGGCATTTGCGGAGACGAACCGCTTACCTTTCGATTTGGCGGAAGCCGAAAACGAGTTGGTTGCGGGCTTTCACACCGAATACAGCAGCATGAAATTCGCGTGTTTCTTTATGTCGGAATACGCGCACATGGTGACCATTTCCTGCGTGGCCAGCCTATTATTTCTTGGCGGCTGGCATCCTCTCTTCCCCGCGCCATATTCGGATTGGGTTCCTACGTTGCTGTTCGTTTTCGCCGCGATACTATGCTTCCTCCACGCCATTACACCGGCCCGTCAGCGGGATCGCAAGACTTTCCCTGTTTTTGGAATTGCATTCCTGATTATTGCCGCAATCTGGGCTGTTCCGTTCCTCCATTTCGTACTGGTTCCGGTCTTCTGGTTTGCAGCAAAAGCAGGATTTCTATTATTTACCTTCATCTGGGTTCGCGGCACGCTGCCGCGCTTCCGCTATGACCAGCTCATGCATTTTGCCTGGACATTTCTGTTCCCATGCGCGCTACTGAACCTGCTGCTCACGGCGCTTTGCGTCGCCGTCTTTTGAGGAGAGACGATTCCCGATGGATACGATTCTCTTCATCGTCTTTGCCATAGTAGCCATCGTCTGCGCCTTCAACTTGGTCCTCCAGAGGCATCCCATATCGAGCGCCTTGTCTTTGATCGGCGTCATGGGCTCGCTGGCAGTCTTATATCTATTGCTAGGAGCGGAGTTTATCGCCATGGCGCAGGTGATTGTCTACGGCGGCGCCGTGATGGTTCTATTCGTTTTGGTCATCATGCTGTTGAACGCGGGAACGGAAAAGATTAGCCGTAAATCCTGGTTCGCGCAGATTGCAGGATTGCCGCTGCTGCTCGCCTTCGTGGCGCTCCTTGGTTTTTTGATCCGCGGAGTGCTGCCGCCTCTGCGAGCTGTCCAATTCGGAAGCTGGGTCGGAGGAACCGCTGAAAGAATCGGGCAGATGTTGTTCACGCAATATCTACTGCCCTTCGAAATCATCTCGATTTTGATTTTGATCGCGATTCTAGGGGCAGTGGTGCTGGCCCACAAGGAGTTCGACTAAGATGCCGCACCTTCCGCCCGTTCCCTTGTCCTGGTATCTGATCCTCAGCGCCATCCTGTTCGCGCTGGGCGTCGCGGGATTCTTGTACCGGAAGAGCATTCTTACCGTGTTCATGTCAATCGAGCTCATGCTGAACGCGGTGAATTTGAGCTTTGTCTCGTTCTCATACGAGCTGCAGCGCATTGATGGACACATTTACTCGTTTTTCGTAATGGTGGTCGCTGCTGCTGAAGCCGCAGTGGGGCTGGCCATCATTTTGACCATCTTCAAAAATCGGGGCACTTTGCAAATCGATGAAGTCGATTCGATGAAGCTATAGAGAAACACTCATGAACCTCTGGCTGATCCCGCTCTTCCCGCTGATCGGATTTGCTCTAAACGGCCTGTTCGGAAAACGCCTGTCCAAGCTGCTGATTAACGTAATCGCGGTCGGCTCGGTGACTGCTTCGTTTATTTACGTTTTGTTCGTTCTGTCTAAGTTATATCCGCTCGACACCGCGCACTCCGAGCATTACTTCAATTGGATACAAAGCGGTTTCCTACAGGTTGGCTTTGATCTCTTCGTCGACCGGCTCACGGCAGTAATGCTTCTAGTGGTCACCGGTGTCGGGCTCTTGATCCACATCTATGCTGTCGGGTACATGGCGCACGAAGGCGGATACTACCGCTTCTTTGCCTATTTCAACCTCTTTGTGTTCTTCATGCTCATCCTGGTGCTGGCGTCGAACCTGCTGCTCTTGTTCGTCGGGTGGGAAGGCGTGGGCTTGTGCAGTTATTTGCTCGTCGGATTTTACTTCACGGAAGATTTTGCCAGCAATGCAGCCAACAAAGCGTTTATCGTAAACCGGGTGGGCGATTTCGGTTTTTCTCTGGGCATGTTCCTGATCGTCATCGCGTTCAAGACCCTCGATTTTGGAAAAATCGCCGCAGGTGTCGCAACGATGCCGGTTGAGGCCAAAGCGGGCACGCTCACAGCTATCACACTTCTTCTCCTTGTGGGGGCAACCGGAAAATCCGCTCAGTTGCCTCTCTATGTCTGGTTGCCGGACGCGATGGCCGGCCCCACCCCTGTTTCCGCTCTGATCCACGCGGCCACCATGGTCACGGCCGGCGT
>JAFASD010000154.1 GCA_019244945.1 Acidobacteriaceae bacterium
TGAATCTCCGCCTTATTGATAGTTCCAAGCTCGGCAACCGCGCTCATCTCTTGAGCATGCATGCGCGATTTGCTCATTTGCGGCAGCGCAATGGAAAGAATAATCAGAATGATCGCAATAACGATCAGCAGTTCAATCAGCGAAAACCCACGTTGGCGCGTGCGGCTCCGGCGTAGACGTGACAGCATACGATTCACATAATACGACGTCTCAAGGAGCGTTGGCGTTGGTTTTTTTAAACAAGTTACCTTCATCACACCCTAGACATAAGGGTTATCGGAGAAGATAATAGCGGACAATGCCGTTGACGATCACGTCACGCATCGAAGATAATCTCGCCATCCTCGAGTTAGCGGGATCTCTCACGCTCGGTCCGTCTTTAAAAGCCCTCCGCGAAAACGCCCGTGAACTCCTAAAAAGCGCCAACGTATCCGGAATAATTCTGCGGGTTGCGCAAGTCACCAACACGGACAGCTCCGGCTTAGGAGAACTGACCGTGGTCTACACGTTCGCGAGCCGCCGCGGATGCCCCATCCGGCTGGTTGAAGTGACTCCCCGACTGCGCCAGATGCTCGAGCTAACGCGTCTGGATGGCCTATTGCCGTCAGCCATCGACCTGGTCACCGCCAAGAAAGAGCTGAAAGGACGCTAGTGTGGCTGCATTTCTGCTCACTCAGAATTGAGGTTCTAGTGGGGCGGACGTCCTCGTCCGCGCCGGGCGTCCTCGCCCGGCTTGCTCCGACCATAAACAAACTTCAAATACAGGAGACTAGTCCCCCTTGCAAGACCACCAGCAACATCACAGCTTGGCAGCGCTGATCAGAAGCGATCCCCGCTATCAATATCTCGACGCCTCCATCACTTTATTCATAGTGGTCCTGCTGATCTCAAACATCATCGCCACGAAATTCTTCGCCATCGGCCCGTTGCGGGTAAGCGCCGGCCAGCTCGTCTTCCCGATCACATACATCTTCGGTGACATCTTCACCGAAGTCTACGGTTACAGCGCCTCGCGCCGCGCCATCTGGCTAGGCTTCTTCGCTTCCTTCATTTTGGCGGCCCTAAGCTATATCGCCGTAGTGATTCCGCCTGCGCCCGAATACAAGGACCAAACCGCTTTCTCGACCATTTTCCGCCCCGTAGGTCGAATCGTGGTCGCCAGCCTTCTGGCCTACTGGTGCGGTGAATTCGCCAATTCCTTTACACTCGCCAAGCTGAAACTGCTCACCAAAGGCAAGTATCTCTGGACGCGCACCATTGGTTCCACCGTCGTCGGTCAGGCCGTCGACACGACCGTCGTGATGTTTGCCGCGTTCTACGGAATGAGACCCGTCGGCATTATCCTCCGGCTGATCGTCGCCGGGTACCTCATCAAGGTGGCTTACGAAACGCTCATGACTCCCTTGACATACGCGATCGTCAATTTCTTAAAGCGAACAGAGGGCGTGGACTACTTTGATTACCAGACCAACTTCAGCCCCTTCGCCACAACGGAAAGCTAGTATGCATTAATGTCCAATACTGCCGACGATCTGCTGCCGGTATTGCTCAGCTTTCTGATAAATCTCCTGCTGGTTCAGCGTCAACGGGAAAGCCTCGTCATCGGGATGCAGCAGTAATCCGAGTCTTATATCCTTTTTCGCGATAGTATGCTACATAGGAAAACAGAATTGCCAGAGAGATGACTTTGCTCTGAGAACGAACTCAGGACGATCATGTCTTTACAACGAATTGGCCGAATTTCCTTCTTCCTTGTAGGTTTCGGCTACTTGACTGCATGCGCACATCATCCAGCCCCCAACTCCAACTGCAAATGGCCGAATGAAGTCCACGCAAAAGCGCTCAATCTCAAGCAAAGCTCAGATCGACAGCATCTTAGCGACGATGCTGAATTTGCTGAAGACCTGGCGATTCGATATGCCGACTCGTGCTGCAAGAATTTCGACGGAACGTCTGCAGGTGCGGATGCGAGAGACACCTGCATGGCGGACCTGTTTCGGGTAATTGCAAATACTCATAAGGTTTCCCCGGACGAGGTGCGCCGAGCGCTTGGGCATCGGCGGCTGTCTTTTGACTTGGCAGTCATCCTCTCATTTGCCATCGTCTACGGATGCGGCGCAAGCGTTTGTGTTCGCTGGATCTTTCGAACTTATAGAGCGCGAGAAGACTTAACCACAATGGTGATCATGACAACGATCGGCTCGCTTCTCACGAGCGTTGCCGGCGTGATACTCGGCGAGGTGTGGTCCGGAATTTTGGAATCGCTTCGAATTCGCAACGGACACATGAGCTACCGAGCGGCGCGGATTCCATGGACCCAACACCACCTCGAGCTCTTTGTAGCGGGTGTCGTCTTTTTTCTGTTGATAGCTGCTTTTCACCGCCGGGCTGTAACCCGACTCCCAAATCGCCGCATTCTTAGCGCCATAACCACAAGAGACGAATAACGCGACCAAGGCAGGGTTACGCCATATGGCGCGTAAACTTTGCGCCAAATATCGTGCAAAGTGACAGGTTGTGCCTCTATCCGTGATACAAATATGAATTAGCGTCGCGCGACCCAAGAGCACAACTCTGGATAGCCAAGAACAGCGGACACGATATTCAAATTGATGAGCCCGAGCTTGTCGTGCGAGCAATTAAAAACGTTCTAAATCAAGTGCGAAAAAGCAGGTGATCGTGTCCCTTCGGCAATCCTGCGTAAAAGGGAACCTGGCCGGAAAAATTGCAGAACCCAGGCGGGTATTCATTGAATGACA
>JAFASD010000172.1 GCA_019244945.1 Acidobacteriaceae bacterium
GTCACTTAGCAAGCCTGCCTCCACTCACCCCGATAAAGACACATCTTCCGCTGGGAATCTCTTCCTTCACATTCCAACTGATCTCATATGTTGTGGACATCTATCGCGGGAAGATCCGAGCCGAGCATGCACCCTCGCGGCTTGCGACCTATATCATGATGTTCCCGCATCTGATTGCCGGACCAATCGTGCGTTACGCCGACATAGCCGCTGAGTTGAGAAAACGCCAAGTCACGCTGGATCGTGTTGGCCTCGGGATTCAGTATTTCATCGTTGGCCTTTGTCAAAAGGTTCTTATCGCCAACACGGTGGCGCAAGCCGCTGATACGGTCTTTGCGTTACCTCCGGACCAATTGCGTTCGCTCGCGGCATGGCTGGGCACGCTCGCGTATACGCTGCAGATCTACTTTGATTTTTGTGGTTACTCGAACATGGCGATCGGACTCGCATTTCTGCTCGGCTTCCATTTTCCGAAGAACTTCGATTACCCGTATGGGGCGCGATCGATAACCGAGTTCTGGCGCCGGTGGCATATGACGCTCTCGTTCTGGTTCCGCGATTATGTTTACATTGCCTTAGGCGGTAATCGCAAAGGGCAACTGAAGACGGTTCGTAATCTGATCATTGTTTTTTTCCTCACGGGACTGTGGCACGGGGCGTCGTGGACTTTCGTGATATGGGGTCTATATCATGGCCTCTTTCTGCTTCTTGAACGCGTCGGTTTTGGAAGAATTTTAGAGCGGATTCCGACAGTGTTGCGCGTCGCGTATACAGTATTTGTCGTGATGATTGGCTGGGTTTTCTTCCGGGCAGCCACCTTCACGCAAGCTCTTGTCTTTTTCAAGGCGATGTTTGGCCGACCGGCAACAGTGCCTGAGACGCCGCCGACACTGCTGTGGCTAACACCAGAAATTATCGTGGCATTGGCCGCCGGCATTCTGTTTTCATTTCCAATCGTTCCGCGCCTGCTGGACTCTTTAGGCCGTCAGAGGATCGCAAGAGCAACTATGTTTTATCCCGAGGCGCGCTTGGATACGCTATTCGTGCATCCGTTGCCTGTAAGCGTGTTGATTAGCGGGCTGGCCCTTTGCATCGTGTTGTTGGCGAGCGGCAGTCTAAATCCGTTCCTGTACTTCCGATTTTGAGAGCTCAAGGGATGGAAGTTCTGACGCAAGAGGTGCCCGCTGTCCAGCAGGACCTGCGACTTCACTGGCGGATGTTGACCGTATTGTCACTTGTTCTGGTGCTTGTGCCAGAGGTGTTTCTGTTTGTGAAGCTGCCTCCCGTCACAACGCTTTATGAGAACCGGAGACTTGCGGCGAAGCCTGCAGCGCCGAAGACGTTCAAGCAATGGGAGAGCTACCCGAGCGAGCTGAACGATTACATTCAGGACAATTTCCCTTTGCGCGCCAGATTAATTAGCTGGACTAATACAACGCGCTATCTCATGGGCTATTCAGGATCGAAACTCATCCTGGTTGGCCGCCACGGTTGGCTCTTTTACGATGACGGCACTCAGTTAAAGTTCTGGAGAGGCCAGCACCTCACGGATGCGGAACTTGGAGCCTGGATGGAGAGGTTCCGCTCGGGGCTGGATAGCGTGAACCGGCGAGGAATTCGGCTGTATCTGCTGTTTCCTCCGTATAAGGAGACAATTTATCCCGAGGAACTTCCATTCTGGATGCGTTTGCAGCGGAAAACCGAGCTCGACCAAGTCATTGAGCGGCTGCGAACAGCCGGTTTAGAAGATCACCTGATTGATGTGCGCAGCCCACTGCTGACAAGGAAGGATACCGGGTTACTTTATTACCCGTTCGACAGCCATTGGAACCGGCGGGGGGCCTATATTGCGTACCGGCAAGTAATAGGCCGGATGCAGAAGGATTTTCCTGACATGCAGCCCTTGCCGTCGGAATCGTTTCCTTTGCGATACCGCCGGCAAGAAGGAGATCTCGCGTATATGCTGGGGGTCGGACAATTCGTCGGCTCTTCATATGAACGTACAGACCCAGTGGATATTGATGCGAACACCACATGGCTTACCCCGCGCCACGATTGGACGGCGCCGCATATTCTTCGCACTGGCGCCCATAACGGGCGAACGCTTCTTTTGTCCCGCGACTCATTTAGCGGCGCCTTGGTTCCGTTTCTTGCGCCGCATTTTGAACGAATCATTCTGACTTACATCGGGGAAGGATTCTTCCGGAAAGATTTGATCGAACAGTTTCATCCCGATATCGTGTTGGTCGAATCCATAGAAAACTACTGCAGCGTTTTTTAGCGCGACTGAACTCCGTGAGACTGGATTTGACTGCGCTGATTTCGGGTGGGCGATTCGGCGGCCCGGACTAGAATGGGGACGCGGGCCCTTAGCTCAGCGGTCAGAGCAGAGGACTCATAATCCTTTGGTCGAAGGTTCAAATCCTTCAGGGCCCACCAATTCATCACGAACTTTAGCGGCAATTGTACAGCCGCGCGCGGTTGCAAATACAAGGAATTTTTATCCGCAACTCTGAATTTTCCGCCGATTCCATGTTCAGGCGCGCACAGAGACGCCGATGAAACAATAGTGATGATGAATTCGACGAAGAGCGAAAAGGGTTCGCTTGCTTCGCTGGATTTGAAGAGCTTGTTGAGTATTCTGCGGGAGGTCGATCCCGCTTCCGCGCTCGCCCGCCGGACACGAGAGCTTTTAACCGCCTCCCTGGAAAATCAGCCACCGCAAAAGATAAAGGGCACAAAAGAGCGCAAATTTTTGACGATCGGGACGGCAACGGCCAACGATTACGATGGCGTTTACTTCACGATCCAGTCCATTCGTTTGCATCACCCCGAGATTTTGGATGAGGTGGAGTTTCTGGTCCTCGACAAGGCGCCGACAGGACCTTGCGCGGAAGCCTTGCAAGACCTTGCGAATTGGTGTAAGAACTACCGCTACATTCCTTATCGAAGCGCGCAAGGCACGGCGGTACGCGATCTGCTGTTCCGGGAAGCGGCGGGCGAGTTCGTGCTTTGCATAGATAGTCACGTGCTGTTCGTTCCAGGTTCTCTAGCGAGATTTCTTGAGTATTGCAAGCACAACCGAACGACCAACGATCTGCTGCAGGGCCCGCTGCTTTCCGATGCTTTAGAAGCGCTGGCAACACACTTTTCGCCCAAGTGGTCGCATGGCATGTACGGCGTGTGGGCGCTGGATGAGCGGGGAAAGGATGCGAGCGGGCCGCCTTTCGAAATCGAGATGCAAGGACTAGGCGTGTTCGGGTGCCGCCGGGAAGCGTGGCCCGGCTTCAATCCGCGGTTGGCTGGGTTCGGCGGAGAAGAGGGGTATATTCATGAAAAAATCCGGCGCGGGGGACGGACTCTGTGTCTGCCGTTCCTTGGCTGGATGCACCGTTTCCAGCGACCGATGGGAATTCGCTATAACGTCAGTTGGGAAGACCGGATACGCAACTATCTGCTGATTTACGACGAATTGGGTCTTGATCCTACGCCGGTGATGAGTCATTTTGAAGAGTTTATTGG
>JAFASD010000179.1 GCA_019244945.1 Acidobacteriaceae bacterium
ATTACCCAGGGAAAAGATCGCGCACCCGCCCGTTCTTACCTGAAAGCCATCGGCTACACCGACGAGGACCTCAAGAAGCCCATCATCGGTATCGCCAATACCTGGATCGGCACCATGCCCTGCAATTTCAATCTCCGAGAGCTGGCAGTCGATGTCGCGCGCGGAATTCGCGAAGCCGGCGGAACGCCGATGGAATTCAATACCATCGCCATCAGTGACGGCATCACCATGGGAACGGAAGGTATGAAGACCTCCCTCGTCAGCCGCGAAGTCATCGCCGATTCCATCGAGCTGGTCGCGCGCGGGCACATGTTCGACGGAATCGTCGCGCTGGTGGCCTGCGACAAAACCATTCCCGGCGCCGCGATGGCTCTATTGCGATTAGACGTGCCTAGCGTCATCCTTTATGGAGGAACAATTCTTCCGGGCAAGTACAAAGGCAAAGACATCACCGTACAGGACGTATTTGAGGCAGTAGGCGCCAACGCGGCGGGTCGCATGAGCGATGAAGAGCTGTTAGCCATCGAAAATGCCGCGTGCCCCGGACCCGGCGCGTGCGGAGGCCAATATACCGCGAACACCATGGCCACCGTCATGGAGATTATTGGGCTCTCTCCGATGGGTTTGAACGGCATCCCTCAAGTGGATGCACGCAAGCACGACGCCGCGCGCCAGTGCGGCCTAATCGTCCTCAACGCCGTTCGAGCCAACCTCCGGCCTCGCGATATTGTGACGCGCGCCGCCATCGAGAACGCCATTGCGAGTGTGGCGGCATCGGGCGGCTCGACAAACGCCGTACTCCATTTGCTCGCCTTCGCCCGCGAAGCCGGCATACCGCTCAGCATTGACGATTTTCAGGAACTCAGCAACCGAACGCCTCTTCTGGCCGACCTCAAACCCGCCGGAAAATATACCGCCGCCGACGTAGATAAGGCTGGCGGCATTCCGGTCATCGCGAACCGCCTCCACGAAGGAGGTTACGCCCATTCGGACGCCATGACGATCACCGGCAAAACCTTCGCCGAAGAAGCCGAGCTCGCCAACGAAACACCCGGGCAGGATGTGATCCGAAGTCTCAACAATCCCATCAAGAAATCCGGCGGACTTGTCATCCTTAGAGGTTCTCTCGCGCCCGAGGGCTGCGTCATCAAGGTGACCGGGCTAAACCGAACTTCGCAGACCGGCCCGGCGCGCATATTCGATAGCGAAGAGGCCGCCATGCAGGCAGTGCTCGGCGGAAGGATCAAGCCCGGAGACGTCATGGTGATTCGCTATGAAGGGCCAAAGGGCGGCCCCGGCATGCGAGAAATGTTGGGCGTGACGAGCGCAATCGTCGGCGAGGGTTTATCGGAAACGGTCGCGCTGGTGACAGATGGCCGCTTCAGCGGCGCCACGCGCGGATTCATGGTCGGGCACGTCGCTCCAGAAGCAGCCGTGGGCGGCCCTATAGCGGCCGTTCAAGAAGGCGATTCGATCAGCATCGATATTGAAAAACGCGAAATCAGCCTCGATATTTCCGTCGCCGAACTTCATGATCGCTTAGCGCACTTTTCCCGTCCCGCGCCGAAGTATACCTCCGGCGTGATGGCCAAGTATGTGGCGCTGGTCGGGTCCGCTTCAGACGGAGCCGTCACGTCTCAACCGAATCTCTAGATGGACCATCCTTCCGATATCCAGAGATATCTCGAGGATTCCTCCGGTTATCGTGGCCAAGCCGAGCAGGTCTGGTTGCCTTCGAACGTCGAGGAAGTTCGCAAAATCGTTCGTGACGCCTCCGCTCGCCACATTCCACTCACCGTTTCGGGCGCGGGAACCGGTCTGACCGGCGCGCGCGTTCCTCATGGCGGATGGGTCATTTCTCTCGAACGGCTCAGCGCCATTCAAGTCACCAGCGGAAGAGCGCGATGTGGCGCCGGCGCAATCCTCAAAGATCTCCAGCACTCTGCCGTGCGCACCAAACAATTTCTAGGACCCAATCCCACCGAATCATCGGCCTCGATCGGCGGGATCGTCGGCACCAATGCCGGAGGCGCCCGCAGTTTCCACTACGGATCAGTCCGGCAGCACGTTCTCGCTCTTGAAGTCACGCTCATGAACGGCCAGACCATATACGTCAAACGCGGCGAACCAGTCGACTTTCCCTTCCAACCCATCCACGCTCCGGCAACCACCAAGAATTCTGCCGGTTACTATCTGCACCCAAATCTTGAATGGGTCGACCTTTTCTGCGGCAGCGAAGGAACGTTGGGCATCGTCACAGCAGCCGAGCTCCAGCTGTTTCCAGATCCACCTGCCATCCTCAGCGGCGTGGTTTTTTTCCCCAGCGGCGATGTGGCATTCAACGCCGTGCCCGCATGGCGGCGTATCCCCGAACTGCGGTTGCTCGAATTCATAGACGATCACGCCCTTCGATTGCTCCGTTCCCGCTATCCGGAGATCCCCGCCCGTGCATCCGCCGCTCTGCTGATTGAGCAAAACCTGGATTCTGAACAGGACGACGAAATCGAGGCCTGGACCACCCGCCTTCATCAACAAGGCGCCTTAGAGCAAGAATCCTGGTTCGGCTTCAGCGCTGCCGACCGCGAGCGTTTCCGCCAATTTCGCCACACCCTGCCCGTAATGGTGGTCGATATGGCCCGCCGCAACGGCTTTCCAAAGTTCGGAACCGATTTCGCCGTTCCCCTCGATCGCAATCTCGATTTGCACCGCTACTACACGCAATGCTGCGAAAATCTCTTTCCCGGGCAATACACTATCTTCGGACACGTTGGCGATGCCAATAATCACGTGAACCTGTTCCCCGCCACTCCCCAACAAGCCGGACAGGTCGAGCAGTTAATGTCCGATTTCGCCCGCTACGTCGTCTCCCTCGGCGGGACGGTCGCTGCTGAGCACGGAATCGGCAAGAACAAGATTGATTTGCTGAAGTTGATGTATTCGGCTGAAGAGATCGAAGCGATGCGTCAGGTCAAACGCCAACTCGATCCGGAATGGCTACTCGGGCGCGGCACCATTTTCGACGAGTAAGGGCCTTTGTGCGCGCATTAGTGCAGCGGGTTTCTGAGGCAAGCGTCACCGTAAACAACTCAATTATTGGAAAGATAGGCGCCGGACTCCTGGTGTTTCTTGCTGTAAGACATGACGATACGGAGCAAAGGGCCGAGCAGTTGGCCCAAAAAGTCGTTCACCTCCGAATCTTTCCCGACCACGAAGGTAAGATGAACCGGAGTTTATCCGACTTTGGTGGAGAGTTGCTGGTAGTATCCCAATTTACACTCTATGGTGACACGCGCAAAGGTAATAGGCCGTCCTATTCCGAGGCGGCCAGACCCGAGTTAGCAGAGCGGCTCTATGAGCACTTCGTAAATATCTGTCGAAAGTCGGGGATAAGGGTTTGTACTGGTATCTTTCAAGCCAACATGGAAGTACGCCTAGTAAATCAAGGTCCGGTAACTTTGATGTGCTATTCCGAGGCATAAATCAACTACTCAAGCTCATTGTGTGTTACTAACTAAGATATATGCCAAGAAATTCCGCATCCCCAACCAAAGAAATTTTGGAAGCAGCTCTCCAAGGGTTAGAATCGCAAAAGCAAAAATTAGACGAGCAGATCGCTCAAGTCCGCTCCATGATCGGCGGCCGCGGAGGAAGATCCGCTCGAAGGAGCAGTAGTAGTAGTTCGTCAGCCGCAAGCACGGGGAATGCCGGAACTGGCCGCAAGAGGCGAGTCCTCAGTCCCGAGGCCCGGAAGAGAATCGCCGCTGCGCAAAAGAAGCGTTGGGCGGCTTTTCGAAAAAGTCAGGAATAGGTCCTTAGCTGATCTGCGCGAGCAGGATGATCCTTGGTATCGGCACCGACTTAACCGAGGTTGCCCGCATCCGCAAAACGCTGGTCCAATATGGCGACCGGTTTCTAAAGCGTATCTACACAGATACCGAGCGTGCCTACGCCTCGAGCAAGGCGAATGCAGCGGAACGTTTCGCCGCTCGATTTGCCGCCAAAGAAGCTGCCATGAAGGCTATCGGCACCGGCTGGCGTCGAGGGGTCACCTGGAAAGACTTTGAAGTTGCCAACGAACCGTCCGGCAGACCGATTCTCCGCATGACTGGGATGGGCCGTCAAATCGCCGAGCAGATGGGCGTGAAGCGCACCACCATTTCGCTCACCCACACTGCGGAGACTGCCCTCGCGCTGGTCATTCTCGAAGACGGCTTCTGACGCCCACCCGCGAGCGAGCCGTTTCCTCAGACCGCCCTGCTACTCGACGCCGCAGTCGATCTCGCCCGCAACTGAGCGTCTTCGAGACGCTTCGATTCCTGGTACGTGAATACCATCCGATGCACGACCGTTAAGTTACCCAGTACCGCAATCACCCAAAGCACCGGCGCCATTCGGTCAAAAAGCGCGCCCAGGATCAGAAGAACCACCCGTTCCGGTCTCTCCAGGAATCCGACTTTGCAAGTCGGGATGATGTTCTCGGCCCGCGTCCGCGTATAACTGATCATCACCGAAGCCGTCATCACAATCGCCGTCAACACCACATACGACGGCCGGTTGATCGTTCCGTAATACACCAACAGCCCCACTAAGAGCGCAATATCGGAATAGCGATCCAGCACCGAATCGAAGAAACCACCGAAACGCGTCACCTGATTCGTTTCCCGGGCCACCCGCCCGTCCACCATATCGAATAACCCAGCGAAAATAATCACGAATCCCGCTGTTCTGAATCTGCCGAATGCCAGAAACGTCGCAGCGCCCATGTTGATCACCAAGCCGAGAAACGTCAGTACATTCGGATTGATTTTCGAAAGGGCGAGCGCGCGCACGATCAGCCTGATAATTTTGTTTGATCCTAAGCCGATTGCACGCGTGTATGTCATAACTGCTCAGGATGCTGCAATGTCGTGAATCGTCGTGACGCGCAGAATCTCCATCTCCCGCATGCCGTCCGGAATCTGAATCTTCACCGTATCTCCGACTCGCTTGCCCAATAAGCCTTTCCCAATGGGCGAACTCGTAGAAATCTTTCCGTGGGCCACGTCGGCCTCTTCGCTCGTCACCAGGTTATAGGCGTGCTCCTCGTCTTTATCCAAATCGAGAACCACCACCTGTGAACCAAGCCCCACCCGGTCACGCGGAATCTTCGAAAAGTCGATCATGGAAAACTCGCGCAGTCTGCCCTGAAGATGCCCCAGCCGCGCGTTTACCCAAGCCTGTCGCTCTTTGGCCGCGTGGTACTCCGCGTTTTCACTCAAGTCGCCATGCGCCCGCGCTTTCAGAATCTCCTTCGGCAACTCATTACGCAGTTCATACTCGAGCGCCGCAATCTCATCCTGCAGCTTCTTCTTCAGGTCCTCCATGCTCGCTAACTCAATTATAGGGAGTATCTCTCCAGAGCGTCTTACGCACCCTCCTCAACCCTCCCTCCACCCGCCTCGACAAAATGTAAGTCGAATTGTTACAATCACCTATAGAGGAAGCTTAGCCCATGGCCAACAAACCGGCATTCGCCCAAGGCGCCCAAGTCGAGCACGGAAAGTTCGGTCTCGGCTCCGTGCTTGCCTGTAACGACGATTACATCTCCATCAAGTTCGACGACCACGGCGAGAAGAAATTTGTCACATCCATCGTCTTGCCGGCCCTGAAGAAAAGCGATCGCCAACCTCCCGTTGAAAAAAGGCGCGCCAGCCGCAAAAAGGCTGCTGCTCCCGCTGCTGGCGGAGCTTAGCTTTAGGCTAAGTTTACCGGGTAGATGCGGGTTGGCATTGTAGTATTCCCAGGAAGTAACTGCGATCACGATGCGTGGTATGCAGTTTCCCAAAACCTGCGCCAGCAGGCGGAATTTATCTGGCACCAATCCGAATCCCTAGGCGACGTTGACGCCGTCATCCTGCCCGGAGGTTTCGCTTACGGCGACTACCTGCGTTGCGGAGCTATCGCGAAATTTTCGCCGGTCATGCGCGCCGTAAAGAAGTTCGCTCAGGAAAGCGGCCCCGTCCTCGGACTCTGCAACGGCTTCCAAGTTCTGACAGAATCCGGACTCCTCCCAGGCGCTCTGGTTCGCAACTCCAACCTGAAGTTTGTCTGTCGCACCGTCGCGCTCGAAGTTGTAACTGCAGATTC
>JAFASD010000209.1 GCA_019244945.1 Acidobacteriaceae bacterium
GATTTGCAAGATCCGCCCGAGATGATCCCGGAGATGATCGCGAAGTGGGAAGAGGGCTACTCCATGGTGCTCTGTTTGAAGACAACGAGCCAGGAGAACAAACTCATGTTCTGGATCCGCACACAGTATTACAGGTTGGTGCAGCGGCTCTCGGAAATCCAGACATTCGAGAATTTCACCGGTTTCGGCCTATATGACCGGCGTGTGGTGGAGGCTGTTCGCTCGTTTGGGGACGCGTATCCGTATTTTCGTGGCATCATCGCCGAGATCGGACTGCCGCACTATGAGCTAACGTACGATCAACCGCGCCGGATCCGCGGCATCACGAAGAACAATTTTTATACGCTGTATGACCTGGCGATGGCCGGCATTACGAATCTTTCGAAAGTGCCGCTGCGAATGGCTACGTTTCTGGGTCTGGGAACGGCGGTGATCTCCCTGTTAGCCGGCTTCGCCTATCTGATCGTGAAGCTGCTTTTCTGGAGTCACTTCTCAGCGGGCGTTGCGCCGCTTGTGATTGGTTTGTTCTTTCTCGGTTCGGTGCAGTTGATTTGCGTAGGTATGGTGGGCGAATATCTGGGAGCAGTTCATACGCAGGTACTCAACCGGCCCCACGTGATCGAAAAGGAACGTGTTAATTTTGATTACAAGCCAGGTGAGCCGCTGGGCGATGCAGCCCTGGAACACGCTGTAGCTTTTGAGCCGATCGAGCGTTCCCTGTAATTTTTCGAACGATCATTGGTGTCGGATTTCATCTAACTCCAGAACCTGTTATGCGAGATCTTACGAGCCGCTTCCCATTTCCCGCTCAAATGCGCAGCATGGTTGAGGCTCCCCCGATCGAATCGAAAACACGAGCGGCGGGGGGAATTTTGGCAGGCAACGCCGGGCATTTATTCACTGGCTCGCTTGTGGTGTTGCTCCTGGCTTTGTTCATGGGCTTCATCTTTAATCGATCTCTTCCGATCAACGAAGGCTGGTATTACTACTACGCGTGGCTCATGCACAAGGGCCAATTCCCGTATCGCGATTTTTGGTTCATCTCACAACCCTTTGATCTCTGCATCGCCTATCTATTCGCAGGTGATCATCTGATTAACTTGCGCATTTTCGGCGTCGTGGAACGGATCGCCCTGACCGGCATGCTGTATTTCCTGCTGTCACGACATTTCTCCGCCAGAGCGTCGTTCCTCGCGACACTTTTGTCGATGGTGATGTTACTGACCTATCTGACAGAGGGTTTCTTCACGTTCCTGATCGATTCTCTTACTTTCCTGATCGCCGGTTTCATTTGTGTTTATGAGGCCTACATTCATCCGCGGCATTGCAGGTGGCTTCTTCTGTTGGCTGGCTGTTTAGGGTCACTTTGCTTTTTTTCCAAGCAATCCACCGGTTTTTTCGCCACCTTGGCGTTAGCGGCTTTGATCGTGTGGCCGGCTTTTGATCTGCGCCGTATCCTTCCTAAGCTCGTGTACTTTTCGATCGGATGGTGGCTGCTCGCCGCGCCCGTAATCACTTGGCTGGTTATGAATCACGCCTGGAGCGCTTATGTCCTTGAAGTCTTCAAGGGAGCGGCCGCGTCGAAGGGTTCGCTTAAAACGGTCCTCTTCACGACCTTTATCAGGAACTTCCAGCCCAAAATGCTGGCGCTCGATATCACCGTCCTGCTTTTGATCTACCTAGGCGCGCGCACAAAGTTTTTGCAGTTCGGCGAGCGTGCTACGCCGGTCGCGACAAAACGCGAAATTGCGCTTACGGCCTTGGTCGCGCTTGTGGTGCTCTTCGTCCCCGTGCTCTTCCATTTCGACGAGGCGGGCGTAGAGTTAATGCGCAAATACTTGGCCGTGCTCGCGAAGCTGATTTTCATGGGCATGTGTGTCCTGGTTTGCTGGCTTTTGGTGCGCCGCTTCCGCCCGCATACACGCACGCTCGATCTTGTGGTCGCAAGCCTCGTTCTCGGGGGTTTTTTATGGGGCTACGGGTGCCAGATTTCCAACAAAGTGGAGCAACACGCCATCGTTCTCGGCTTTGCGTTCTTGATCGCCGCAGCCTGTGACCATGTGTTCTCGCGCTCAGGGCGGCCCTACGTCGGCGTTGTTACCGTCGTCTGTCTGCTTCAATTGGCTCAACTCGCACTGTATAAGTACAACGATGCCTACGATTGGAACGGTTGGCGTTCGGTCATCGCGCTTGACTACACAAGAAGCAGTCACTGGCCGCAACTAGCGGGGTTCAGGGTTGATGGCGAGAGTATTCACATGTTCGACACGATTCTCGACGATATCGCGCGAGGAGCGAAGCCTGGGGAACCAATCTTCACGTTCCCGCATATGCCGATGTTCAACTTCATCACCGGGCATCCCCAGCCCACCTTTGCTCCGGTGCACTACTGGGACGTGTGCCCGGATTACATCGCTATCGCAGATGCAGCCCGCGTGAAAGCGGCCAAGCCGGCGATTATTGTTGAAATGGACATGCCGGAATGGCTCTGGGGCGACGGTGAAATGACGTTTCGCCAGGGAAACCGAAGTGGTCAGAGAGAGATAAAGAATGTCATCGCCGAATTTGCCGTCTCGGACGATTACCGCCTCATGGACACGTTCCGTACGCCCTGGGTACACACGCGTATCAACGTCTGGCAGCGCGTGAAGTAACTACTTCGACTGAGTAATTTCGAATCAACGTGCCGCGGCTTGCCATTTCAATGCG
>JAFASD010000231.1 GCA_019244945.1 Acidobacteriaceae bacterium
TGAACCGTACTGTGGTTCTGGTTCCCTCAAAGATGACCTGCTTTTTGTTTGGGCCCATGATGAATTGAATCGGTCTGGAGGCTGACGTGAGCATGCGGGAACCCTTGGCCAGTTCCAGTGTCCCAACGCGCTGCTTATCCTTCCACGTGACTACCGTACCCATCCGCTCGCCGGCTCGATACCGGAACGACACGCCATCATCTTCGTACAAGACAAACCGGCAATCGGCGCCCGGATAGATGTGAATTGAGAGCGGTTCGTCCACTTTCTGGCAGGAGTATTGTTTTACCGGGCCCGTTGGAATGATGGAGCCTGCGCGCACATACAATGGCGTTGTTTCGAGGTCGACGGGGCGGCTGATCTCGCGTCCTCCCTGAACAACTTCGCCCGTCCAGTAGTCCGTCCAGGAGCCGCGTGGAAGATAGAGTTGCCGCGTTTTGGCGCCGCGTTCGACGACGGGAGCGACGAGAACACTCGGTCCCCAGAGATACTCGTCGCCACGTGCAACCGCGGCTGGATCCTCAGGATAGTGCAGCCATAGAGCTCTCAAAATGGGCATGCCGGTCAGCGTGCATTCCCGCACCACGCTGTAGAGATACGGCAGCATGCGGTAACGCAGTTCCAGATACTTGCGGCAGATCGGCTCGACTTGCGCATTGTGTAGTTGGTTGGGATCTGGAATTGCAGCGCCGCCGTAGTTGCTAATCTCCATCGGCCCGGGATCTCCTGTGTCCCATCCCCAAGGCAGCCGCAGCTTCCAATTGCGCCCGTGCGCCCGAAAGAGAGGGCAGAACGCCCCGAACTGAAACCAGCGCAAATAGAGTTCAGCGGTGAACTCCGGGGTCGGAACAAAGCCGCCGATGTCGGTGCCCCAATACGGCATACCGCTAAGGCCCGTATTGATTGCATTCGAGACATGCACGCTCAACGTTTCCCAGGTCGAGTAGACATCACCCGACCACAAGAATGCTCCGTATCGCTGCATTCCGGCATACGCGTTTCGATGCAGCGCGTAGGGCCGCTCGTTCGGCCGATCGATTTGCGGACCCTCCCAATACATGCGGTTGCGAACCAGGCGGGAACGGCGATCCAGAGGATCTCCTTCATCGGGCCACCATCCATCCACGCCGAGTGCATAGTCTTTGCGGTGCGCATCCCAATAACAACTCGCCTGATCTTCACTAAACCGCGCAAGCTCGCAGTTGTCGTGCACAGTGCCTTGCAACTGATTCGTCAAAATTACGACGTGCAACACGATGCGGAAATGACCGTCGTGCAGCCGGTCAATCGTTTCTTTGGGATCTGGGAAGACGCGACGATTCCACTCGAATGAGCCGTTTTCGGTGTTCCATCCCGAGGGGCAAAATCCGGTCCCGAGATAGATCAGAGCATCACAGGGCAACTTCTTATCGCGGAACGTCTGCGCTTCCTGAATCACTTCTTTTTCGCTGGACAGAGTGCGATGCGATTGCTGGTAGCCGAAAGTCCAGAGCGGCGGCAATTCGGGTTTGCCCGTCAGGCGCGCATATTCGGCCATGATTACGGCAGGCTCCCGCGAGGCCACGAAAAATAAGTCCAAAGGCAGCGGAACAGCGGCATCAAATTTTCCTTCAGAGCCTGACAGATCGAAATGTCCCACGGGAGCGTGCACGAACATCGCCCACCCCTCTGCGCCAATCAACCATGGAATCGAGACACGGCCACCGTAAGTTGCCAGCTTGTAACCGGCTTGTCCGTTTCGCGTCGTGTCCACAAACCCGTGTCGGTCGAACTGCTGTCCGCCTTCGCCGAGGCCCAATAAAGGACCGTTACCCAAATCAAAGGACAGTGCTCCGGTGCTTGCGTCCAATTTGAGGCGTTGAATTGTTTCTCTCGATGCGCTTTCAACGGCAATGCCAAACGGCTTGGCGGCAAGCTTTACTTGCAAGTCGCCGACTCTTATCGCTTGCGGTTGCCACGCACCTTGCATTTTCACGGCCGATGGCTCGGAACCGGTCCACACGAGCGAGCCGTCAGAGGAAATCTCGGCGGGCTGACCGTCCCGTATGGGGAGAATCATCCAGCGAAAGGCGCATCGGCTAACCGGCGTTATGTGCACCTCGACTTCCGATCCTGCCACTCGCAGACGCGCCTCAGACCCTGTTGCCGCCGAGTCCGCCAATAACAACGCGGCGTTTGCGGCAGCTTGCTTAAGGATTTGCCGACGACTCCAGCGGCGCGACATTCTGATTGGGAGTTAGACCCACCGGCCCTTGAGCATCGTGAAGGAGTGCGCGGGAAAAGTATATTTCAATGAATGCCCCCTCGCTGCGACCGCAGCTTTCTGCTGTGTCTTTATCTCAAGAACCTGGAAATCCCGCACAAATTGACCGTTGTCAGTTTCAAAAACTGTGTCGAGCGGCTTGTCGCGATGGCGATTGGTCACCTTCAGCACGAGAGTTCGATCGTTCGTGTGAGCGGCGACCAGCTTGATATTTGGATCCGTCCAGCGCATCAGCTTGGCGGCCTCGAGCGAGCGTCTTCTTGATCGTTCCAGACTGGCCGCTCTATTAGATCACAGTTTTTTACAACCGCTGGCGGAAGCTAATGGGAGTCGGAAGCGTGGACGGTTCCATTTTGCTGCAACTTGCTGAGATGCGGCGTTGTGATGGGTGCCATCATTGCTCGTTTTGCCCGTCCATGTTACCTGATGTCACTCAGGAATTGGCGCACTCAGAAGCCAGCTTTCGGCAGGAGCACGACTGGAACTTGACCTCTCGAGAGTTGTTACAAGAATGGCCGGTCGAATCGCGTGATCGGCTAGCCTCGCTCAAGCGCAGAAATGTTATCATCATTACACAAACTCAAAGCTACGTTACCCCTGCAAGCAGCATGCTCAAATGGGGCGGACGTGGCACGTCCACCCGCATGTCAGCGCGCTTGCGTAACAGTATCGCTGTTACCGAGATTGCGCTCGCGACGATTCTGCTCGTCGGCGCGGGACTCTTCATCCGTACGCTCGCAAATCTCGGGCGCGTGCCGCTGGGCTTTGCGCCACAGGGAGTCATCACATTTCAGCTTGCGCCACCGCAGGACAGATACCCCACGACTGGCAAAGCGCAGCACTTCTATAGCGCGCTGGTAGGCTCATTGCAATCTCTTCCCGGCGTGCGTGCCGCGGCCGTGTCAAGCGGCGTGCCTTTTGGCGCGGGCAACTACACCACGCATCCGATGTTCACGATCGGCTCTTCCGTGCTGCCGCCGGAGACGCGTGCCCATTGATTGGCGCGCCGTCAGCCCAGGCTATTTCCGCACCATGAACATACCCTTGCTGCGCGGGCGCGATTTCACAGACGCGGACAATGCCACCGGTGTGCCCGTAATTATCGTCAGTATCGCCACTGCAAAGAAATTCTGGGGTAATGCCGATCCCCTTGGCCGCCCGTTACACCCGAACGCCAAACCGGAATCCGCTTTCACCGTCGTCGGAGTGGTCGGCGACGTTCGCTCGATTGTGCTTAGGGAGGAATCGCCCGCGCTCTACTATCCGACAGGACAGCGGGTCATGCAACTCATGGATGTGGTGGTCCGCAGTGACCATTCACCCCGGGCTCTGCTGCCCGCGATTCGCAAACGCATTAACAGCCTCGATTCCGAACTTCCTATTGCCAATGTACACACCGTGCAAGAGTGGCTGTCGAACAGTGCTGCGCAGCCGCGTTTGAACACCGAGCTTCTGGGCGTGTTTGCAGCTGTGGCGCTACTCATCGCTTCCATTGGCATTTATGGCGTGCTGGCGTATTCGGTCAGCCAACGAACGAACGAGTTCGGCTTGCGCATGGCCCTGGGTGCCACCCCGCGCGGAGTTTTGCGCTTGATCATTCGAGAAGGAATGATCGTTGGGCTGAGTGGAATTCTCGTGGAATTGCTTGGCGCCTTTGCGGTAGGTCGCGTGCTATCAAGCCTGGTCTTCGGCGTATCTGTGCGCGATCCTGCGATTTTTTCGGCTGGGGCGGTTGCACTCGCGCTGGTGGCCCTGGCAGCGTGCTACATTCCCGCGCTCCGAGCTTCACGCGTCGATCCGCTCGCGGCGCTGAGCTAATCAAGTCCGCAAAGCGTGGCCTGGTACTCCCGCACGCCACGCCGCATCCATCGATCCGCTGCGAGCGCTGGGAATCGAATAACACTCGGCGAAGAGTTGCAAATCGTTTGGCCGATCTCTCGCGGGCTGAGCGGCAATCATCATTTGAAGCTTTACGCAAAGTTTACAAGCGCCTGACACGCGCAATCCACTTCCGCAGTTAAGCTCGGACTGCCGGAGAAAAAAAATGAAAATTCTTACTCGACCTCTGTTATTCAGTCTTTTGGTTTCTGGCCTCGCCGTTGGCCTAGAAACCGCACAAGCAGCTAACACCGCCGGAACTCTTGATATGACTTTCGGAATGAATGGTGTTGCTGTGACGACGTTGACCAACGTGAGCGAAGGCACCAGCGGGATCTTCCCCTACTCCGTCGAATTGCAAAGCGATGGCAAGATTCTGGTCTTAGTCGACGTGGAGGGGACAAACAGCGCTGGGATCTTCTTCACGACAGACGTATTGCGCTACACGACCGCGGGCGCACTGGATACAACCTTCGGCAAC
The DNA here is from genome assembly GCA_019244945.1 of Acidobacteriaceae bacterium. GTDB lineage: Bacteria > Acidobacteriota > Terriglobia > Bryobacterales > Bryobacteraceae > Bog-105. The sequence goes on from JAFASD010000231.1 coordinate 4,623, forward strand.
AAGGGAATCGTAGTGCTGCCGACGACAGTCATGGCGGTGGCAAGCATGGCCGTGCAGTCGAATGGGCAGATCGTGGTGGCGGGATTGTCAGGCTTCGATGGCGCCACAATCGAGGTGCAGCGCCTGAATACCAATGGAACCATCGACAAAACGTTCGGAACTGACGGGTTGGCAGTCGCGAACGCGAACCGCGGAACCGGACCGCAGTTGGTGGTCCTGATCGAGTCGAATGGGGACATTCTGACCGTCGCCCAATTGGAACCGACGGGACGTCGTCAACCATTTCAGACATTCCTCGCGCGCTTCACTTCGAACGGCGAACTGGACACGACCTTTGGCACGCAGGGAACAACGATTGCAACCGCGGTCGGCGGCTGTACTGCGCTCGCTGAGCTTTCGACCGGCGAAATTCTCGTAGTCAACACACCCGCGGTTGCGCAATTTACCGCCAAGGGGACTCTCGAATCCACGGTGACTGGAGGGACAGTCATTACCAGCGCTGCAACCCAGGATTCCGGGGCGCCAACTGTCTTCCAAGCCAATGGCGATTACCTTTTCGCTGACCAGGTATTCGTGGGAGAAGAGTCGCGCGGCCACAACTCTTTCGTGCAGGTCTTCCGCTTCACCTCGACTGGCGCCGCAGATTCCACTTTCCCAAATCCAAGCTTCCACTACGAAGGTACCGGTGGCAGCGGTATCGAAGCCATACCCAACGGAATAGCCGTTGCGCCCGATGGCGACATCGTCATTGTTGGCAGTCAGGTCACAGATCATCAAAGCGGCCCGACGACAGTGAACGGGCTGGCGCGGCTGAGTCCCAGCGGAACTCTCGATTCCACCTTCGGTAATGGCGGGACCGTGACCAATACCGTCCCGGCAGGAACAGATGGACTGGACGGGGTTATCATTCAGCCCACTGACAGCAAGATCGTAACGGTAGGGGTCGCGAACAACGACACCGCACTGAGCGTCAGTCGGTATCTAGGGAAATAGAAGGTTCGCGAAAAGGAGAGAACAGTGAAGGCACTTACTCAATCTGCGCTGCACGGCTTTCTGCCACTTACTCTGGGCTTCAGCAGCTCGCAATCAAACCCAAAGGGAACAAAGGTGAAAATCACAAACGTAAATCGTATTCCTGCGCGCGGCCTTACTCTCATTCTGCTGCTGAGCGCATCGCTGTTCGCTAGGCCGGCACAAGCTTCGCAGTTCTCCCTGAACTCACTCTTCACTTTCACTTGTGACTCCAATGGAAGCTGTCTGAACGGAGAAGTGCCCACTTCACTCATTCAGTCGGCAGACGGAAATTTCTACGGCACAACCGCATTTGGTGGCAGTGGAAGCCAAGCCGCGGGCACAGTTTTCAAACTGACTCCCAACGGGGAACTTACCACGCTTTTCACCTTCACGAATGACCGGAACGGGGCAAACCCAAGCAACCTGGTTGAAGGCAATGACGGCTTTCTCTATGGTCTGACCATGCTCCCGGAGGACACTGGAACCGCGCTTTTCAAGTTAAGCAAAGCGGGGAAGATGATACGAACAAGCAGCGTCGGGGGAAACATATACAACCTCTTGCTGGCAGGCGATGGCAATTTCTACGTCTGCACGCTCGGCGCGAACCCCACCCCTGGGCAAGTGCTTCGCATCACACCGAGCGGCTCAGTCACCTCCATCCTTTGATCTCGAAACCGAAGGCCCGGCCTGTCTCGGAATGATAGTTGGCGCTGACGGAAACCTGTATGGGACAACGTTAGGGGCGGAGACCGTCCATACCTCAGTTTTCCGCCTTACGCCTGCCGGGGATTTCACCATCCTGCACCCGCTAGTTTACTCAGTGTTTTCCGTGAGCGCGCCCACGAAAACTGCCGACGGGCGTATCTGGGGAGTCTTAACTCACATTGCAGACACGACGCAACCCGCTATGTTCGCAATGGATGCATCCGGCGCTAACTATCAGGAGATTCCGCTGTTCTACAGCTATAACGGCCCGTCCGTGGGATTCATGACCCAACCCTCTGACGGGAACTTTTGGGGCGTTTTGGGCGATGCCGTTGTGCGCTTCACGCTTAAGGGCGCTCTCCTGGAACAAATTCCGTACATCGGCACTGGCTCGCCCGCAATGCTGCTGCAAGCAAGTGATGGGAAGCTCGTAGGCCTGGGGACCGGCGAGGGTCCCGGCGAGGTCTTTACCGTCGATCCAGGCGTATCCGCGCCGGCACCGATATTTGTACATTCCACGCAATCCAGTGGCAAAGTAGGATCGCAGGCCATGATTCAAGGAAGTCATTTCGTAGGCGCTACAGCCGTTACCTTTAACCGCGTCAGCGCCAGCTTCCAGGCGCTGAACACGGGCAACATTCTGGCGACGGTCCCGGAGGGCGCAACCACTGGCCCGATCGCGGTTACTAATGCCGGAGGAACAACCGAAGGTGAGAGCAAGTTCGCCGTGGAGCAGCAGTAGGTCCCAACCGGGGGCTCGCGGAAAGCCAGATGCAACATCCTGTGGCCCTGCTCCCTCATAGTGCCCGCAGCTCGTAAGTTGCGGCCACTCCGCACTGGCAGATTAAGATCAGATCGGTTCTAACCGGGAGGGCAGGACAGGATGCGTCAGCTTGATGCTTTGTTATTAATACTGGGCCATTTTGAAACAGGACGTGCATTATGCTCCGCGCCAATGGCGGCGAGCTCCGGGTTGGTGCTCACAGCCACACTTACCCTCGCGCTCGGTATCGGGGGGACGACGGCCATGTTTACGCTGGTGGATGCCGTCTTGCTGCGGCCACTGCCTGTTGCGAAGCCTGACCAACTCTATCGAGTCGGCAATGACGCATACAGCGGCGTCACGAGCGGCTTGCAGAACAATTTCGGGATCTTCTCCTACGATCTATATCAATTCTTCCGGACGAAACACTCCCGAGTTCGAAGAGCTGGCGGCATTTCAGGCTGATCTCGGGCGCATCGGTGTGAGACGCAGCGGGAACAGCGAACCGGCGCAAGCGGCAGTGGGCGAGTTCGTCTCGGGAAACTATTTCTCTACGTTCGGGATTAACGCATCTTCCGGGCGTGTGCTGAACGGTTCGGATGACGCGGCCGGAGCAGGCCCCGTGGCGGTCATGAGCTATAACACGTGGCAGCAGAAATATGCCGGAGATCCGTCCGTTATAGGCTCGGCATTCGGCATGAACGGCACGGCTGTCATAGTAGTCGGCGTGGCTCCCCGCGGTTTTTTCGGCGACAATCTGCGCAGCATACCGCCAGATTTCTGGATATCAATCCTAAGCGAGCGGAGCATTAACCGCGCCTCCGCCCTCGTGGACCAGCCGGAGATGTTGTGGCTGAACATCATGGGCCGCGTCCAGCCGGGCGCACGGCCGCAAGAAACCGAATCGCGCATGAAGGTTGAGCTGCAACAGTGGCTAACGGGCCACGCGAACTCGCTGACAGAGGCTCAGCGCGCACTGATTCCGCGCCAGGCCCTGCATCTGGTATCGGGCAGAGCAGGTGTGGTTTCGGCGCGAAGCATGCGTACTGCCTACGAGAGCGGCTTGCGATTGCTGATGATGGTTTCTGGTTTCGTGCTCCTGATCGTCTGCGCGAACCTCGCCAACCTCGTGCTGGTTCGGACGCTCGAACGGAAACGCGAAGCATCTATCAGCGTCGCTCTGGGTGCAGGACGTTCACGTCTGATCGTCCAGGCCCTGACCGGAAATGTCCTGCTGGCAATGGCGGTAGATTTTCTCCGCTGGCCGTCCCCAATCACCCGGTCCGAGGTTTCTTTTCCTGCGGCTCATGAGGACTCGTTCTTCTGGACTCTGCGCGCTGACCCCAACTCGCGCAACTGAGCACAGTGTTCGGAGAAACCAAAACCTAATGCACAACGGCGTTTTCCTGCAGGCCGCCCTGAATGGCGACCGCATTCACGCAGCAGCGCCGCGCACGGCGAATGCTATCGCGGAAGCGGCTCGCAGAGCCGTGGACGCCGGCGCGCAATCGGTGCATGTTCATGCGTTCGATGATGCGGGCCGAGAGATTCTCGACGGAGCCGCTTGCGCTAGGGTTCTGCGTTCAATCCGGGCTCTCTTGCCCGAGGCTCCGATTTCCTTAACAACCTCAGCGACGATCGTGGCAGATCCAGGCGAACGGTTGCGTATCGTCGGGGCATGGGAAGAAATGCCGGACCTTGTTAGTGCGAACCAGGGCGAACGAGGGATTGTAGAGCTCTGTGAGTTGCTTCTCTCCCGCGGGGTCGGTATTGAGGCTGGATTGCTTAGCATTGATGACGCGCGAGCCTTCTTGATGTCAGGACTGGCCAGCCGGTGCCGCCGGGTGCTTATCGAGCCGCTTGACGCCGATCCTGAAATTGCGATCGAACACGCTTCCAAGATGGAGGACATTTTAGTGTCCGCGGGGATCACGCTGGAGCAGGTTCACCACGGTTACGGCATAGCGTGTTGGGCAGTCAATCGGCGCGCAGTCGGTCGAGGGCATGGTATCCGTACGGGGTTAGAGGACGTCACGCTGCTTCCTGACGGTCAGGAGGCAAGGGACAACGCTGATTTGGTCGCGGCCGCTGCGCGGTTGATCCGCGCTCATATGCGGCCTTAACATCTTCCTCTGGCTGACGCGGCGGAGCAAAAATAGACCACGGGGCGCCCCGTTCGCGGCGGTTCGTGGCGGAGTAAGAGCAGACCAGCCGGAACTCTACCAAAACGTTTCAATGGGGTTGTGTTTGGGACACAACCACTGTCGACTTCTCTGCACAGGGATTCGGCGAAACGCGCGAAATCCACGC
>JAFASD010000311.1 GCA_019244945.1 Acidobacteriaceae bacterium
ATTCTGATGCTACGTACCAACCCTCGATGAAGCCGACGTGATGCGCAGGATTACAGCCATCGGCGTGCGATCGCAACCCGACTTGGACGAAACCCACAAGACGCCCACTCGGCTGTTCCGCGACGAGAAGGGATGCCGGCAACTTACCCGAAAGTTCAGAAGGGACCATTGACATCAAGTCGCGGGCGTGCTCCTCGATGCTGACCGCAGGCCACAGAAGGTAGCACATCGCTGCAATCTCGGAAACATCCGCCCGCTCCGCAGGCCGTATCACCACTTCATCCATGGCGACATAATAACTGCGTGACCCAGGCACGGCGGGGCCGCCCTCCTATGTGCTTACTTAGCAGACAGCTGCTAGGATGACGCGCTGACTGTCCGTCGATTGACCCGTTTGGAGTCGCACTGCACTCGGCAAATCGCACGTTGAGGGTGACCTGACTGGGCTACTCCGTGAACGGAAAGAAATTTTCGAACATCACGAAAAAAACAGCCTGGAAAACAGCGGCGGCACGCGCAGTGGGGTCATGTGCCGGATCGGCTTGCGTGAGATCGGCTCCAAAGAATCGTTTGGCAAGCACGGCTGCGCTGTCCTGATGCGCGCTGCCCGTGATAAACGGATCCCAGCGCTGGTAGGCGGTAACGGCTACTTCTTCGTTTTCGCTGAGCATGTCCGCCGCACCCCACATGATCAGTGCCTGCATGTTCCTTAACTCAAGACATTTTTGACCAAAGGTCATCTGGTCCCAATGTGCCGCCTTTTGGGGATCTATGATACTCAGAATGTCGCGGCCGGGTTGACTGAGCGCAAGTGACTGAAGTACAGGCGAGGGGCCAGCTGCTATCTGAATGGCCGTCATCGCTTGTGGTAAGAGAAGTCGGGCCTGATCGATGGGCAGGCCTTGGTTGAATTGATCGATCAATCCTCCAACTTGCGCGTCGTTCATGTGACTAGCCCGGGCCATCTCGGTAATGATAGTAAGCGCGGTTTGATTGCGAAACCGATTAGTGCCACGGCTGCGATTGGCTTCCATCATTCGTTCAAGAGCCGCTCCGGCCAACGCTCCGCCCAGGAACGGAACTTGCGCGGCCATAAACGGAACCATTGCTCTTGCCCGAATCTCAGCTGGATCGTAAACGCGCTGTCCCTGATATTTCTGCAGTTCATTCGTCAACGCATAGAGGAACGTGATCGTTTCTTTGTCGGGAAGATCCGTCTCTGGCGCGTGTGTCTTCTTGATAACCTTCTTATAAGCTTCGATACCTTTTTCGTAATTCTGAAGCTGGTACTCGACGCTTTTCTCCATCCCACTCTCTTTGTAGAGAAGGGCAACCGTCTGCTGGCGAATGCTCGGCGCAAGTGGCATAACGACGCCCGAGGGACCAAAATATTTGAAGCAGAACTGGATTCGTAGGTCCTCCGATGCCAGCCCGTCGTACTCAGCCAAATGATCCGGGCTAGCCGCCGCGATAATCGTCCTCCGATTCTCCGGGTTGAGGTCCCAACGGAACATCAACGGAAAGTTCTCGCGCAGGAAGGCAATCTTCTCTGCCTCGCTCCGGTTCGCATATGAGTTCAACAACTCCGGCCGTAATGCTGCTACAGCATTCTGCGCCAGTGTACTCGGATAGAACGAGGACACAAGCGCGTCGTGTGCAGCGGATGCCTCCGAGGTCGGCTGCCCGCTGCCTATGAGAGCGGGAAGAGAGGCGTCCGGGAAGGCGGCAATTTGCTGTTCGTTGCCCGGCAGGTAAACTCCAGCGCCATTTACTTCGGGGAGAGCGGCCAAACCCGCAAGTAAAAAGAGCGCTCTTATCTGCATCTTCGACTTATGCCCGCCCACTGCTATTGGCTTCACCCATACTCGGCTGGCCCCTTCGACTTCGACCTCTCTGTAGCATAACGGCTCCGACCCTGTGAAACCCGCGACGGGTACTTAGATCCTTGTAGTGGGCGGATTGTCATAGGAACGCATCTGTCGGAATCTCGCTTTGCCGAAAATCTCTCAAAATAAGGAAAAAGCTATGATCGGCACAAGGGCGAACTTAGTAGAACTTCAGCCGGACCCGAGATTTTCCAACGAGTCAATATGACTGATCGCTTGCTCCGGCGGGCACGTAACATGCTTCGAACGACGCTCGCAAGTCTCACTGGATTTGTCTTCTGCGTACAGGCCGGCGGCGCTTCCAGTAAAGCTGCGCTGCACTCCCTGGCCCAGCATCAGTCGCAGGCTGGCTCTGGACAGACTGTTCACGAAGCGCCCTCGCCAACCGATTCTCCCGCCCAGGTTCGAGCTTGGGCCATTCGGCAAGCTATCGTAGATCAGTTTGGGACACCCGAGCAGAAGGAACTGTTCCGGCATCCCAAGCCTCGTGCAGGGTACGCGAGCCCTATGCCGCCTATCGTGACATGGCAGCTCGTTTTTGCCTCTGCGCAGTTGAGGGGATTCAGAGGAATGGCTGATTCCCAGAATCCTTCTTCGGGTACATCAAGCAAGACGTCAAGATATCTCTCCCTACTTCAAAAGATCACAGGAAGTATCCCCGGCGTGGAAGCCGCTCAGGTCACTGCTGCGAAGGCGGCCTTGGCTAAGGCAAAAAAGAACATGCTTGCGGGCCAGAGCCGGTCACGCATGCGGGAGGCCGAAGCAATGGTGGCAGCGGTCCTGTCACCTAGCGACTTGGAGGAATTCGAGGGGGGAAGTTATGCCGTGAAAGCTTCCAAACTGTTCCAGGTCGGGTACGTGGCCATGGCTCGGGAGAGCATCCCAAATGCGTTGGTTCTGTCGATGTGTGACTCTCTGGATGAGCACAATCGGAGAGGAGGAGCTGCTCGGTCAGGGATGGCCGAAATGTTCCCGCGGGATGATCGATTTAGCCAGGCAATCTGGGATTCCTATACCGAAGAGCAAAGGTGGCAGGCGGTAACGGACGGCTACCTC
>JAFASD010000383.1 GCA_019244945.1 Acidobacteriaceae bacterium
TGCGAGTGTGGCTTTCTCGCCGGCGATCTTCCATACTCCGCTGAGTCCCCATTGATTCAGCGCGAGTTGTGCCGGCGAGCTGTAGTTCCTTCGAGCATCCGAGGCCATCTGCTCGGGCGATGCGAAGTTCTCCGCACGCGCGTAGCCGACGTAGGTTTCGGTCGATCCCACATCGTCGCTCGGTGGCGCTTCGGGCCCGTCGGCCGAGATATGTACGGTGCTTTCGTCCAGTCCAGTGGCTCCATTTTCTATGAGAAGAGCCTTAATCACGCGCTCGGATTGTTCGTATTCACCTTCGCCGAAGTGGTGGTAACGGATTCGACCCTTGGCATCGATGAAGGAGTCCGCGGGCAGTATTCGTTGCCGAAGTTGGTCCAGATCGAATGATTGCTGTCGATCGGGATGGGATAAGTGATGTTCAGGCCAGAGACGGCATTCTTCACGTTTGCCGGTTCTCTCTCGAAACCAAACTCCGGCGAATGCACGCCGATTACAACCAAACCGGCATCTTTGTACTTCGCAGCCCATGCCTTCATATAGGGCAGCTCGCGTAGGCTGTTGATGCACGAATACGTCCAGAAATTCACCAGCACGACCTTCCAGCGCAGTGCCTTGCCGCTCAACGGAGCAGAATTGACCCAACCTATCCCACCATTCAAATACCTCACCGACGTCAACCCCCCGGGTGACGAGTTGCTGGCGCGCACCCTCGATGTCCGAGACGGCCAGAAGCAGACCCTGGACCGAACCGGGCGTCGCGGTCGTGAGGTTCACGCCGAATTGGATTGAAGTTCCAGAGCCAGGTGGCGTGAACTGGATCAAGCGAAATCCCTCACCTGCGGCGCGGTCAGCATCGAGCCGCCAGTCCAGCCTTGAGTAGAACTCTTTTGCGCGATCGACATCCGAAACGGGGATGATAACCACCTCGAGCTTCATGTCAGTGATTGCAGCACTCGCGTTGCTGATCACCTTTTCTTCTAATTCCGTCATGGTGGATTCCTTTCTCAACAGCGAGGGCTAAAGCATCCCACGGGCCATTTCAAAAGCGGCTGAAAAGAACGCAGTTGAGGAAAAACGCAGCACTCACGGCAATCACTTTGCTTGTCGGCATATGCCGATAAGGTGGCAGATTGCCATATAGCTGGTATGTCTGCGCCCGACGATGTGTCTTCGAAATATCTGTAAGCGCTTTTGTTTGCGCGCGAAAGAACCATGGGCCAATTCGGTCCTTCACGTGTTTAAGCAAAAGGTGCGAGTGGGAAAAGCACACCGAGTATTCACGGTAGGAGCAAGGTCATGCGTAGAAAAAGGCTCGAGATTGAAATGAGATTGGACCGCCGACAGAGGACATTCGTATCCCCCGTTTTGTCGAGGCCGGAGCGGCGGCGCTTCCTGGGAGCTTTTCTCGTGGCAGCGCTCCTCATACTCGCCGGTGCTCTCAAATCGAAGGGAGCTGAGCTAAGCCCTGAGACTCTAAAGGCCTGGGACGCTTATGTGCAGACTCAAAACGCGCGGGTCGCCGAATACTCCATCGCGACACCCTTTCTGTGGAGCGACCAATCCCCGGACCGGCTTGGGCGGCTGCACAACGGAGACATAGTGGTCGCTCCCTTGGGCGACAACCCGCACAGAGTTCCCCAGGGCCTAATTCATCACTGGATAAGTGCTGTTTTCCTGCCCGGAGCTCATTTGGACGACGTTCTCTATGTCGTACGTAATACGGCAGATACAAGGACTTTTACGCGCCGAACATCATTGAGTCACGAGTGGTACAGCGGACAGAAACAGAAGACACATTCTCGCTTCGCATGTTGAACAAAGCGGTCGTTGGTAAGTTTGCGCTCGACACCGATTTCAAGGATAGCTATAAACAGTTGGACCAACACAAATGGTACAGCACGTCTTACACGACGCGCGTGCGAGAGGTCGAGAACTACGGTGCAGCCGATGAACACCAAGTACCTGCGGACATAGGCCGCGGCCTGATCTGGCGACTGTACAGCATCTCCCGATTTGAAGAGCGCGACGGCGGAGTGTACATCGAGTTGGAAGCGGTTGCTCCTAGCCGGGATATCCCCGGAGCCCTTCGATGGCTCGTCGATCCCGTCGTACGGCGTACCTCCAGAAGCTCCATGCGTGTCTCGCTTCAGAAGACGCACAGAGCAGTCTTCGCAACTAGTCGCATTGCGAAAGACAACGAAAACGAGAAAGCGCCAGCAAAATCGGCATTTACAAGTAGCTTGCCGGCGGCTCCAGTTCGAAATACCGGACCTCTGCAGTCAACCTTTCACGCCGCGCGCTGAGCTCCACAAGGCACCGCGATTCAACCGGTCGCTATATATAGCTCCGGCATTTCACGCGAATGTGTATCGCCTCGTCTCCTAGAGGATTGCTGGGTACCGACGTTGCCAGGCTTCTTGTCTCATGCAATGACGGAGCGCGGGCCCTTCCGCGATGACGCCGCTGCTGTCTATTTGTCCGGGGAATCGTAGATTTTAGAACGGCTCAAACACCGCAGGCGACGTTTGCCGCCGCATAACCTCGATCACATCGCGCGTGGCCACGAAGCGCAATTCCGGAATGTCCGTCGAATTGTATTCACCCCGAAGAAATGATCACCGTGGCCATGAGTTGCATAAATTGTGGTCAGGTTCTTACCGCTTTTCTCAATCCATTCGACCAGTTGCCGGTTCTGTTCAAAAGTCAGAAAGATATCGACCAAAACCGCGTCCTGGCGGCCCGAGATGAGAGTCGCCGATATCGGTGACCATCTCGCCCCGTCGTGCCAGGAGGCAAGTCAGCGGTAACAACAAGAGGATGGAGCTGACTAAAGCTCCCATTGCAGTGAATCGGTCATGAAGAATCCTTTCGAGTACCCAAATCCGTAGGCGTTTGACGATCGGTCCAGTTCGGCGACAGAGCGCGTCTGCCGCACCGATTCGAAATTACGATCGCGACAATGGGGCGATTAATGAAGAACTTAGACATCTGACTACCTGAGTTCGGCTTGCATCGGAAATGGTTTGGGATTCACGCGCGCCCCTGTGCGGACTTTCTGAACTCCTTCGGCAACGACTGTTTGTCCCTGATTCAGACCGCTCGTAACGATCCACTTGGTACCGACACGGGCACCGACTGTGACGGTTCGGATGTTTACTTTGTCATTGCCATCTACGACGGCAACTTGA
>JAFASD010000415.1 GCA_019244945.1 Acidobacteriaceae bacterium
TGACACAGAAGCGCGCAGCTTGCTTTTTGAATGGTCGATGGCGGAACTCGTCGAGCGTTATCTGACGGACGAGCGGCTGCAATACGGCTATCTCGGACAAGGCGTCATCGGCACCAACGCGAGTCCCTTTGACCCCGGAACAGCTTCCATTCGCTTCCATCATTCTTCGGGTCGCCTTGGCGGCTTGCCTGGAACGTGGGGATACGTGAAAGGCGGCATGGGTATGGTTTCCTTCTTTCTGGCGGATGCGGCGCAAGATGCTGGGGCCGTGATTGCCGCTGGCGTGCCGGTCGCGCAAATTATCCCCGAAGAAGGCGCCACGCTCGAAAGCGGCGAGCGCATCGAGGCGCCCGTGGTTATCTCGAATGCCGATCCGCGTACCACTTTGCGCCTTCTCGCTAACGCCGCTGATCCAGGTTGGCGCGCGCAGGTGGAATCAATTCCCATTGAAGGTTGCACTCTCAAGGTCAACGTTTGGCTTCGCGAGTTACCCAATTTCCAGGCGCGGCCTGGATTATGCGAGCCCCACCATTTCGCGCAAGTCAATACGCCACTCACGAAACAGGAATGGAAGGATGGCTACGCAGCCGCGCGGCAGGGTCGTCTTCCTGACCGTTTATGGACCGAGCTTTACTTTCAGAGTGTTCACGACCACAGCATTGCTCCCGAAGGCACGCACACTATGAGCATCTTTTCGCAATACGTGCCGTACCAATTTTCCGAGGGCGGTTGGGATGACCATCGCGAAACTGCGAAGCAGCGTGCACTGGAGGCTTTGGCGCGATTTTGCAGCAATATCCCGGATGCCGTTATAGAAGCGGAAGCTCTCGGTCCGCCGGATATTGAAAAGAAAGTGGGCCTCACGGGAGGCCATATTTTCCAAGGCGAATGCCTGCCCCAATATATGTGGAGACATCGCCTTTCGGCGAAAACCCCCGTGCCCGGCGTTTATCTCTGCGGCGCCTGCACGCATCCCGGCGGAAGCGTTATCGCGATGAACGGCCGGAACGCCGCTATGGCCGTACTCGGAAACGCCTGAAACGGCGGTTCCTTTTCAGCCATTGATTTGCCGCAAACAATACGATAAGCAGCGGCACGAGCGCGATATAAAGCCAATGCGAGGCTAACGGCGGCTCTGGGGGAAGCACGTTGATGTCGCCTGACGCGGATGCCGCCAAATCGCCACGCGTCACGCCCACTTCAAGATTCCACTTCCCCGCCGAAGGCAAGTTTACGTGCGCCGCATACAACAATTTGTTGGTCGCCGCGGCATGGCTCGCCGGTACGACAATTTCGAAGACATTCGTTGCGGAAGATCTCTTCAGATGCAGCCTCACTTTTGCATCGAGAACCGAATTTTGATCGGCAGCCCCTTGTACCATGACGCTCAAATCCGCAACGCCTACTCTCAGCGGAGCTGGCGCGCCGAACACCGTAACCATCCACGGTCCTGCTGGTTTGCGCAACTGAAGAGTGCCGCCATCACCCAACAGTGCTGCCGGCAAACAGAGGAATGCTGCGAACAGAACCGGGAATCGCGCGATCAATGCAGCATTCCGCGCATTTGCATCGGCTGAAATAGAATCCAGACTCCTGTCGCGTAAAGCATGCAGGAAAGGACCGCCCACGGCATCCCAAGCGCCAGAGCCGATCTCAGTTTTCGGGTGTACTGGTTCGCAACGCGCCACGCGACATATAACGTCAGAAGCAACCCGGCATCGAGTACTAGCATTTGCGCGGAAGTCAACCAGGTGGGTACGCTCGACACCTGAACCCACGGCGCGCCCCAACCAATTGCAAAATGATACAGCAAATGCGCGGCCCACATCCCCACTCCGATTGGGACTAGAGTGAAGATAAAACGCCGGGTCACTTCCGGGCCGGCCATTCGCAGCCGGTTGAATCCGGCGCATGCGAGTACGGCAAGCAGAGGCGCCAGGACCGCCCCGCCAATCACGAATACTCCGACTATCGCGGGCATCGTTTTCGGTCCGAGCTTTGCGTGCCAGCCGTGTTCCCACATCATTACAGGGGCGACCATGCCCGCGGCGTTCACAAATGCACCGAACACAATCAGTAAGGCTAGGACCGCTAAATCTGTCCTTTTCGATAATCTGCCGATCGAGGAGCGATACGGATCGCCAATGAGTGTACTCGCAGGCGCGACCGGCAGAATTCCAACGTTGTCGTGAGGGCAAGCTTTCACGCAATCGAGGCAAAATGTACAGTCCAGGTTGCTTGCTTTTTTCGGCTGGAACAGATACAGCTCGCATCCTCGCGCATGATCGTTCCCGCGAATGCAATCGTGAGTCTGGCAGGTCTTACACACGGCAGAATGTCGGATTCGCACCTCGCGAGGCGATACCAAAGAGCTTATGAAATGAAACTGTCCGATCGGGCAGATGTATTTACAAAAGCTGGCTCCTCGAAAGACGCCATCGATCACCAGCGCTGCCAGAAAATATGCGGCGATCACCCATGCGGTGAGCCACGGGCTGTCCCACAATCCGAACGCTTCGTACGCCCATAAGTAGACAACGAACAGCGCGGCGGGAAGCCACTTCTTCCTCAACCAGCGAGGCCACCGCAATCCCGCTGGGAGGACCTTTCTGCCGATGTCCCGCACAAAGGTGAACGGACAAGCCATGCAAAACAGATTGCCCACGATCAACAGAGCCAATACCGAAAGCGCCCGCCAATGGATCCAGGGCAGAACACCCGCCAGGTTCAGCGGCGCTACTTGCGTCCCCCACCATCCATTCGCCATGACGGCAATCGCGAGCAACAACATCGCTCCTTGTGCCACTCTCCGCAACTGCGGCAACCTGCTTAGAACAGTGCGCGACACTCGCGGCGCGGACACTCTCCTAGCCCGACGCGTGTAAGAAAGCGGGACAACCGGTGAAAACAGCTTTACCGCAATCACGAGCGCCGGCACGAGATAGATGATCGAGCCTGGCACCCACATGATCAATCCGGCAATCGTCTGATCGTCCTGCGCGCTCATCCGGCTTGCCCGAATCGCCTCGTATGTGGGATAGAGCAATCTGCCCGAAAATACGAAAAACGCCGAAAGAACCGTGTTTAGAACATCGGCTAAAAGCAAATGAGGAATGGCTATCCACCGCGGCCACCGGAATTTTCCCGGACCGGGCTGCACAACCGGCCACCAGAACAGGATTCCCGTCCAAAAGAAAGATGCGTGCTGCGCTGCGTGCCAGCCGGGCGAACGGAGCGCGAGTTCATAGAACTTCGGCAAATGCCAGAAAATCGTGCTTACAGCGAATGCGAGCAACGCGATCGGCGGCGAGGTCAGAGATCTCAGAATTCGTTTCAGTAAGGGCCAGGAAAGAAACGGCCCAAGACCTTCCTTGACGAATCGTCTCGGCAAGCCGCGCAGCAGCGGCAGCGTGGGATGTCCCAATAACACCAGCGGCGGCGCAACCATCATCAACAGCAGATGCTGCGCCATGTGCGCCGAGAGAAACAGCGAATCGAACGCATCCAAGGGCGATTCCGTCGCTAGGAACAGAACGCCGAGTCCTCCCAAAAAAGCCCAGAGACGCAAATAGTCCTGCTCCTGTCGAATCAGGCGCCGTCCGCGAAGCCAGCCGCGGAAGTAGACTGCCGACGCGATCAGCAGGATTGCGATGACGCGCGCGCTGAGCGTCCAGGATGTCAGCGCGGCGCTTGCAACAGAATTCACAGCCCTAGCGGTTCATCCTGGGGAGTGCAGATCGCAACTCCGCAACATCTCGTGGCAGAGGCTTGGGATTTTCCGGCTTGTCGGAATTGCGAACCGGGGGCACATATTTCGGCCTGAGCGTTTGCATAAACGCGACCAGCGCGTCCACCTCCGCGGGGCTCAACTTCTTTCCGTATGCCGGCATGTTTCCGCCGCCTTGAATCACCTGACGGACCATCTCATCCTTGGTAAGCCGTGTAGCGACCGAATCGAGCGCAGGCCCCCGCTCGCCACCTTGGCCGCCGAGGGAATGACAGTTGCGGCATTGCTTGTTCTGGAAGACCAGCGCGCCGTGTAGCTCGAGCGGCGTCCGTCCCTTTACATATTCAACCGGAATAGCATCGCCGCTCCACCCCGACATCTGAGGCGACCACGGTGACGTTTGGCCCATATACGCGAGCACTCCAATCACCAACATCGCGAAGACGACTAGCAGCACCGCAACCGGCCGGCGGCGCGCGCTTTTCTCACCAGTCCCGGAGATAAACGGCAGAGCTAACAGGAAAATCAGCAGCACAGCCGGTGCAATAAATAAGACCATCACTTCCATCCAGTCGGGCAGCAGCGCGAGTGCGGCAAAAATGGCCAGGAAGTAGAAATCGGGTCTCGGGTTCGTATCCACAAGCGTCGGATTCGGCGGCCCGCCGGGCCCTTTAGGACCGAAAATGAGCGCGCAGCCCAGAATTCCAACGATCACGATTCCAGCGAAGATCAGATCTTTGCCGATGGCGTGCGGCACGAACGGCACGCCCTCTTTCTTCAAAATCTCCGCGTATTCCGCGTCATAGGTGGCCTTGTGAACCGGATGGCCTGGTTTCGGATACTCGTTGATGCCCTTCGTCAGCACCAGACGGAGATGCATACTGACGATGGCGATAATAAGTCCCGGAATGATAAACACGTGTAGCGTGAAAAATCTGGATAGCGTTTCTCCGGCTATGATCGGACCGGCCAACAGTAGATGCACTAATTGCGAACCTATGAGAGGGACTCGTCCGGTGATCGAAGCGCCGATAGTGAGACCCCAATAGGCATCCTGGTCAAAGCGCATCACCTGTCCGGTGAACGCCATCGCCAACGTGCAAAGCAAGAGGAAAATACCGCTCACCCAAGTCAACTCGCGCGGGTACTTGTAAGCGCCAAACAAAAAGACCTGAATCATGTGTGCCGTCATGATGGCCACCATGAAATTCGATCCCCAGTTGTGTACAGCGCGCAGATACCAGCCCCAGAATTGGGCATGATTCAGATATTCGAGACTCGTGTAAGCTTCATTGGTAGAAGGAATGTAAACGAACGCGAGGCACGCACCAGTGATGACCTGGATGACGAAACAGAGAAGCGTCGCGCTGCCGAATACATAGAACCAACTTCCCGCGCTCGCAGGCACCTCATGCCCAGCGGTGGAAGCGTACAGAGCGGTAAGATGCAACCTGTCATCGAGCCAGATTGCTGACTTTCGCAACCAGTTCATGCGATTCTCCGAACTACACCGGGTTCGAGAGCGTCGGCATTTCGCCGCCCTTCACCCAAAGCTGGCCATTCTCGACTTTGTAATTGTATTGGTACAACCCACGCGGTGGCGGACCCGCTGCGCGAGCGCCATCTTCGTAATAGGCGCCGCCATGGCACGGGCAAAGAAACAATCCGGACTCTTGAAACCAGCGCACGGGACATCCCAGATGCGTGCAGTTGATGGCGAACACCTGAAATTGGTTGCCCTGCAAGCGGCGCACCCAGCACGGAATATCGGCGGTCTCCCCATCCCAGGGACGCGTGTATGGATTTCGATACATGGCGATGCGCGTCGCCTTCTCCGGATAACTATCCAGCGGGCCCAGAGAAATCCAAGTGCGAGGATCTTTCCGTTCCACGAAGCTTGCAAACACGAAACCGACCAGGGGAATCGCCAACAACAAACCGGCAGCCACGTTGACCGCTACGCCCGCTGTAAATAACCAATCGCGCCGCGTCGGATCGGGCGTATTCCCTTTTTGCTCGGTTGCCGGATGATCGCTCCGGCCGTGCTGTTCGTGCGCTCCGCTCATTTTGGACCTCCCTGACTGCTTGCTCCGGTTGACTTGTTCCCTTCGTTCTCCTCATGCCGCGGGCTCCCGGGGCCGTGCCCGCTTCCCTCATTTCCCCTCGTCGTGGCGCCGCCCTGGCCGCTTCCGTTCTCCTGCACGTGTGCATTCTCCTGGATCGCATAGGCCGGCCGCATCGACGCGAGATATGCTACGAGATCCGTGACGTCCTGATCGCTCAGCGCCTTTCCCATATTTAGGTTGCGGTAATCCGGCATGCCCAAATCTGCCCGCCCGACAATGATGGATGTCCGCAGCATCTGGTCCGACACGAGAGCTAGATAAGACGGGCTGCTGACGGACCCGATGGGAGCTCCAGGACCATGACACATAAAGCAGTCCTTCAGGAACAGCTTCTTGCCTTGATCTGCATTCCCGCTCTGGCTCGTCACGGCATACGGCGGGAGCGCGGGTAGCTCCATCGGCTTTACCCAGTTCTGCTCAATCCCGTCGACAAGCGCCACCACCTGTTTCGGAGTAAGTGGCCCGCCTTGGTCGTGCGCCCAGGGCGGCATCGCGGTTCCCGGACGTCCATTCTCAATGGTCTGTTGCAACACGTCTTTGGGAATCAGCGCAAGATACACCGGATTGTTCAACGGCCGTCCCGGGCCATTCTTCCCATCGCTGCCGTGACAACCCGCACAGTTATATCCGTAGAGTGTTTGAAAATCTGTGGCATCTTCCGACGATACCGGTTCCTCTTTCGGCTTGCCGGGAGGGTCACAGCTCGCTGCGAACACAAGGAACGCACAGCCCATGAGAAGCCAGAGTTTCTTGTCCGCTGGTGAAATGCTGCGCCAATGCTCGGGCATCATTCTGGATTTCCCTCGCCGGGATGTTCTTCTTCTCGCGCGGGACGGATCCCTGGGGCTTCGACAAAAGCCCGCTCGGCGAGAGACCAGGTTTGCATGGTCCTGATGCTCGTACTTCGCGCGATGACATAGCCGCCCACTAATCCGAACGCAAGCTGGCATACCACGAACCACGGCCAATTAATGCGTTGGTTCAGAACAGGATTGATCAAATTGAGAACCGTCGCAACGACACCGCTCCAAAACAGCGGCATCAGAATGCCGGCCCAAAACGGCGCGTACTTCGGAAACATAGGCAGCATCACCGCGTATACGATACCGACCAGAATCGAAATCACGCCGTGTCCCACCAGAGCGGCAAAGAATGCCAGCCCGTTAAACGCTCTTAGTTGCTCGATGCTCGCGTTCCCCAAATCAGGAATGACGGCGCCAGCCAACAGGTTGATCGGATACCAAATGCTGTGCTGCGCAACCAAGCCATACAGGCACGCCAGCACCGCCATCGCGGCGCCGCCGGCCAGCCCGCCCCAGAATCCAGCGGAATAGGGATGCACTTCTTCGGGGATGCGCACCCGGTGCCCAGCTTCGCCCAGCCCTAACCGAACCACGGAGCGAGTTTCTACCAGAATTGGCGCGGGACGAAGCTCGGGCTCGATCGGCACTTCTTCGTGCTCCTCGTGCGGGATCACGTTGCGCCACCATCCGACTGTGCCGCGCAAGACGATAATTAAGCCCACTACGCCCACAGCCCAATGCGTGACCATGCCCGCAAATAGCAACGTGATGCCAAACGCGAAAACGATCGGCCAGAACGTCGGAGCAGGTAGTTGGATATGGGAGTGCTCGGTCCGTTCGCCTGCTTCACCGTGATGCGTTTCGTGCGCCATTGCCGTCCCTTATCTGCCGATGATGTACACCACCGTGAACACAACCACCCAGATGCCATCAACAAAGTGCCAGTACCAGGAAAGAAACCTGACGCGCCGGAATTGGGTCTGAATCGGAAATCCGGCGAGCGTCACGATCAAAACCAGCAGTAAGAATGTCAAACCGACGATGACGTGGCTGGCGTGCAATCCAACCAGCGAATAAAACGTGCTGCCGGCCAGATTCGTGCTGATCGTAAAGTGCTCTTTTGTGATCAGGTGATACCATTCGACACCGGTGGCGATCAGAAATTCGCCGCCGAGCAGAATCGTGATAATCCACCACAATTTAAAACGATCCAGATGGTTATGCTGAAGCGCGTGCTCGGCGCGATACACGGTCCAACTGCTCAAAAGCAGGCAGATGCTGGCGATAATCGGAATGCTTAGAACTTCTCGCGGATAGGGCCCGTTCAGGCTCTTGCCGATGTAAACCAGATAGGTGACGACGAAAATCGAGAACAGCGCGGTCTCAGTAACAATGAGGAAGATGATCCCCACAGTTCCGCGATCGGGGGTCGTCCACTCGCGCTCCATCGGCCCAGGAGGTACGGGGACTACTGACGTCGCAGCCATCGTTCCTCCTTATTCGAACTTCCAATCGGGATCTTGCGGATGCTTCAGATCCCACAAGGGCCGGCTGCTGCGCACGACCGGGAGCTTCTCAAAGTTGTATTCGGGCGGCGGAGAAGTCGTGGCCCATTCGAGCGTCCAAGCGTCCCACGGATCATCGCCTGCCCGTTCACCAAATCGCAGCGATTGAATCACGTTCCATACAAAGAAAAGAATGCCAGCCGCCTGAAAGATCACGCCGATTGAGGCGATCATATTCCAGCTCTCCCAACCACGTCCGGCTGCGTAGGTGTAAATGCGCCGCGGCATGCCCAACATTCCTGCGAAATGCAAAGGAATGAACGTCATGTTGAACCCGATGCAGAACAGCCAGAAATGCCATTTGCCGAGTTTCTCGCTCAACATTCTGCCGGTCGCCTTCGGGAACCAATAGTAGAGCCCCGCGAAAACGCCGAATACCAAGCCGCCGATCAGAGTGAAATGAAAATGCGCAACGACGAAATAGGAATCGTGGAGCTGCCAGTCGAACGGCGCGACAGCCAGCATGATGCCCGTCAATCCGGCAACCAGAAACTGCAGAAGGAATCCGCAGCAGAAGAGCATCGGGGTCGCAAATCGGAGTTTGCCCCCGTACATCGTCGCGGTCCAGTTGAAAATCTTGATCCCGGTCGGCACGCCAACCAGCATGCTCGAGGCAGCGAAAAAGGTGTTCGACCAAGATGTCATGCCCACGGCGAACATATGGTGCGCCCACACGCCCAGGCTGATGAAGCCGATCGCAACCACTGCTCCCACCATCGCCGGCCTGCCGAAGATAGGCTTTCGGGAAAAGATTGGGATGATTTCGGACAAAGTTCCGAAGGCCGGGAAAATCAGGATATACACTTCAGGATGTCCGAAGATCCAGAAAAAATGCTGCCACAGCACCGCAGATCCGCCGGCTTGCGTATTGAAGAAATTCGCGCCCAGAGAGCGGTCGAGAAGCAGCATGATCTGCGCGGCCGAGAGCGGCGGCAAAGCAACTAGAATTAACCACGCGTCCACCAACATGACCCACACAAACACCGGCATCCTGCTCAGGGTCATTCCCGGACATCGAAGTGAGATGGTCGTTGCGATCACGTTGATTGCGCTCGCAATGCTGCCAAAACCGGAAACCATCACGCCCAGCGCCCAGAAATCACTGCTGGCCCCACGCGAAAACGCTTTCTCCGTCAACGGCGCATACGCAAACCATCCGACGTCGGGCGCCGATCCGGCCCCCGATAAACCGCTTCCCCCGATATAGCTGTAATAAAGAAGCAGACCGCCGAAAAGGAAAATCCAAAAACCGAACGCATTCAGGCGCGGAAAGGCCATGTCTCGCGCGCCGATCATCAGCGGCACGAGATAGTTCGACAAGCCCGCCACAATCGGCATGCCGACCAGGAAGACCATGGTAGTCCCGTGCATGGTGAACAGGCGGTTGAACGTGTCGGGATCGACGAAATGATTATTCGGGACCGCTAATTGGATCCGCATGACCGATGCCATGATTCCCGCGATCACCAGGAAGATCAACGCCGAGACAATGTACATCAGTCCAAGCCGCTTGTGATCGACAGTCGCGACCCATGCGTACAGCGTCTCTGAAAAAGAGAACTCGCGCGGGTGAATTTTGGGATGTTCGAGTGGATAATCTATCGATGCCATGACAAGATCTCCGCTATTTCAACGACTCCAAGTACGATACAACTTGACCCAGTTCCTGGTCCGTCAGTTTCATGCTGGGCATGTAGCAGCCAGGCTTCGCCACTTGTGGATCGTTAATCCAGTTCCGAAGATTTTCCGCGGTGTTGGTCAGCACTCCGGCGCCGATCGTCTCCCGGCTCATAAGATGGGTTAAATCCGGACCGAATTTCCCCACTGCCGGCGTCCCTTTGACCGTGTGGCAATTGATGCAGGATAGCGATTCGAACATCGCTTTGGCCTCGGTCATTTGCGGATTTTGCTCGGCAGGTTTCTGCTGCTCCGCCATCCATTTCTCAAAATCACCCGGCGGGTGTGCAATCACTCGAAGAAGCATGTTGGCATGCTGGGTTCCGCAATATTCGGCGCAATTGCCGAGATAGATCCCGGCCTCTTTCGGATCGATCCACAGGAAGTTGTCCCTGTTCGGAATCAGGTCGGTTTTGCCGGAAAGCTGGGGGACCCAAAAGCTGTGAATCACATCCATGCTCCGCAGGGTTAAATAAGTAGCGGTCTTGCCATCCGGCGATGCAGGAACGTGGATCTCGTTCGCCGTGGTTAATCCGAAGTCCGGGTACACAACTTCCCACCACCACTGATGTCCAATCACCGTCACTTTCACGGTCGAAGCCGGTGGACTGGCGTTCTGAACACCGGCAGTAATACGAGCCGTAACGCCAATCAGCACGAAGACAATGAGAATCGGAATGACCGTCCAGGCGACTTCGATTTGATTGCTCCCGTATACCTGCGGTGGTTCCTGGCGCGTATCATCGCTTGGCCGCCTCCGGAACCGCACAATCGTGAAGACGATCAGACCTCCCACCACCACGAAAATGACCGTGGTGATGGCGATCACAAACACAGCGATTTCGTATTCGGATTGGGCCGGGCTCGCCAGGGGCTTAAAGATATTTGCGACGCGATGTTCGGGAAGTCCCGGCACTTGGGTCTGCAACAGAGCCGCTAGGGCATGCACAATCAAATTGAGCCTCCCTCCTTCGCGCACAGCGCCAGCCGATTTGTACTCTCCACTTTACTCCGAACTGTCAGATGCTTACTTCACGTATTTCTATCAATAATATTCCCGGGCCGACGACAAGCTATAGTTAAAGGCACATTATGCCTCTTGAGGTGCACCGAAGGGAAGCGGAAGGCGTTACAATTCTCGATCTGCAAGGCCGTCTTGTGGTGGGCGCGGAATCGAGCGATCTGCGTCGCAGATTCACCCAACTGGTCGATCAGCAGACCACGAAGGTGATCTTGAACCTGAAGCAGGTGGATTACATCGACAGCACGGGATTGGGCACCCTAGTGATCGGCCACTCGCTAATTGAAAAAACGGGTGGCTACATGAAATTGCTCAACCTCACGAGGCGCAATATCCAACTGCTTGTGCTTACCAAGCTCTCGACCGTTTTCGAGATCTTCGATGACGAGCAGGCCGCTATCAACAGCTTCTTCCCCGATCGCGAGGTCAAGCGCTTCGATATCCTCGAATTCGTGAAAAGTCACGACCCAGAAAAACCGAGTCCAGCATAGAACCGGTCCCATGTTGGTTGGAGTTAGAAACCGGGCTTTCGTCCTGCTCCTCGCTCTCGTGACCAGCCGCTTTTGTCACGCCGAACAATCAGAGCAGAGGCGTCCCTGGAAAGGCTTCTCGATCCTTGGAAACGGTCATCTAACGGCAGTCTATTCCGATGACAGCCGAATTTCCAGCGTCACCCACGCAAAAGGCATCCAGCATTTCTATTTCCGAGACTATACGGCCGATTATCTCGCTTCGACCGGCTTCGACCTATTAAGTCCCGACGGGAGCACCCTAAATGCCGCCGGTGAAGACACGATCGGCATGGAGAATTTCTTCACTGCAAGAACCGAGACGCGCCTTTCGAACGGCCTCGTGAAAGATGTGCTCTGCTTCGTACACCCGGCTGATGCGGCCGTGCTCGCAGTTCGCGCGACTGGTACCAGCAGTACTGTTCATTACAGGTTTGAGGCTCGCCTGCGACGCGATATTCAGACGGATCGATCCATAACTCTCGCTTCTCTTCAAGAAACGGACAACGTTGCAGTCGCGGTCTGGTCCAATGGAACGGCGCTGGCGATCGCTCCAGCGGCTTCAGAAGACCGGGTGTCGGTGAGCGGCTCATCGGTCTTCGTGACGGGAGTCTTAGGTCAGGAGAAGAACCGTGGTGAAGTCCTGCTAATCCCGGCAGCCTCGCGAGAGGAAGCCTACTCCAAAATTCGCGCGCTCCAACGTGAGGGAGACATTGAGGGCGAGGCGGCGAGTTATTGGAACTCCTGGATGAATGCCGGGCGCCTGCCGCAATTCGCGAGCGGAGGCCCTGACGCCGCCAAATATCTCGAAGCCTACAAGCGCAATCTTTATTGTTTGAAAGCCGCTGACCTGAATGGCCAAATTCCGGCCGACATCACCGGACAATTTGTCACGAACAACATGCCGCAGCTCTATCCGCGCGACGCCATGATGTGCGCGCGCGTCCTTCTTCTGACTGGACACGCGCAGGAGGCGAGACAAGTGATCGAGTTCTGGGCAAACCGCCGGATTCCCATGAAAACGCCCGGCGAGTGGTACGCCCGTTATGACGCTCACGCCCACCCCGTAGACGCCGGAAGCGGAGCGCGCTTCGATGAGCCCGAGTGGGATGCGAACGGCTACTACATTTACTTATTGACCGAGTACAATCGGCAGCAAGGCGTCTGGCTCGCTGACCTGAAATTGGTGTACGAGCTGGCGGATTTTGTGGTGGATCACCGCAGTCCGAATGGGTTGATCTACGAAGGCGGCATCGTCGAATGGACGGGATATCTGCCGGCGACCAATATGATCTGCGCAGCCGCTTTGAAGAATGCTGCCGGAATCGCGAAAGAGTTCGGGGATTCCGCCAGGTCGAGGAGCTACGCCGCTGCGTCGCAAAAGATCTCGGCCTCCCTGCCTGAAATGTTCGACCAATCCCGGCAAACGTATGCAGACGTCCGTTTCGCCAACAGAAAAGGCGCGCATGGCGAGAGCCTGGCGATTCAGTCGGGAGAAAAGACGTATCTCTGGGATACAACGGCCAATGTCGGTTTGATCTGGGGTTACCCGAATCACCGCGAAATGGTGCTATCGAACGCGTTCTACGCGAAGAACACCGTCAAGTTCGGAGGCGGAATGGAATATTTCGACTCGCCGGACCCGGGCCTCGCAAATTATGGTCACGGCCTCTTCTTCTTTACTACTGCTGCTGCGGCTGAGTACGAATCCTTATACGGCACCAAATCCGCCGCGAAAACCTTTCTCGATTGGATGGTGCGTAACGCGAACTCCTATGGATTGATGCCAGAACATATACTCCCTGACGGTAGCGACTGCAGCGCCGCCTCGCCGCTGTCCTGGTGCTGCGCCGAGTTTGCGGCAGCGTTGCTTCTCTGGAGCCAAAGTTAAGACGCGATCAGCGTGCTTCGCCTGAAAAACGCGCCCAAAACCGATTCCCCTTGCTTACCGAGGGAAGTTCGCTTATACTGATTGCCATAACCGGGAAAGGTTTCCCATGAGTAAACCATCTGACCTCGTGCAAGGAACACTGGATCTTCTGCTTCTAAAGATTCTGGCGCTCGAGCCGCTACACGGCTGGGCGGTTTCGCAACGGCTGCAGCAGGTTTCAGGCGATGTGCTGCGGGTGAGCGATGGCTCGCTTTATCCTGCCTTGCACAAGCTGGAGCAGGAAGCCTGGATCAAAGCGGAATGGAAGACAACGGAAAATAACCGGCGCGCCAAATTCTATTCCTTAACGCGCCTCGGACGCAGACAACTGGAAAAAGAAGCGGCCACGTGGTCGCGCCTGTCGGACGCCATTTCTCGTGTAGTGCAACTTCAGGAAATTTGATATGCAAGGCAGGCTTAACTAACATGCGTCCTCAAGATTGGATTTATACGGTTCCTCTCCGGCTTCGCTCGCTCTTTCGGCGCAATCATCTCGAACAGGAATTGAATGAAGAATTGCAGTTCCATTTGCAGCACCGTGCAGAGGAGGAAATGGCTAAAGGTGGGGGCGAGGAAGAGGCTCGCTTTATTGCTCTGCGCGCGATGGAAGGTCTGGCACAGCAGAAAGAGGCTTGCCGAGACACCCGCCGGGTAAATTGGATCGAAGATCTCGGCCGTGATCTGCGCTACGCCGGACGTGTACTGCGAAAAAGCCCTGCCTTCGCGAGCGTGGCTGTTCTCTCTCTGGCGTTGGGTATCGGCGCGAACGCCGCCGTGTTCAGTCTGATTAATGCTCTGCTGTTACGACCGCTTCCGGTGCCGGCGCCCGAGCGCCTCGTGACTATCTTTACCCGAACGGAAAGTGGGCATCCGCAGCACTCATTGACTTACGCCCTGTTTGAACAGATCGCAATTCAGAGCCGCGTTTTTTCGGGCGTGTTCGCCTGGTCGGGTCACAAATTCCAGATGCGTGCCGGGTCGGACATGGTTCACGTCGACGGCGCGCTCGCAAGCGGCGAATATTTCTCGATGCTCGGCGTCTCCGCTGTCATTGGTCGCACATTGACCCCAGCAGATGACCAGCCGGGTGGCGGAAAGGATGGGCCAGTCGCCGTCATTAGTGACGGATTCTGGTCGCATCAATATCAACGCAAAGCGTCCGCTGTAGGTTCAGGCCTGACATTAGATGGCGTGCGATTCACAGTTATCGGCGTCATGCCCCCCGGTTTTTTTGGCGCGGAAGTCGGAACGAATCCGGACATTTGGGCTCCGCTCTGGATGACCACACGAGTTGACGACGGGCATTGCATCGCCAGTCGAAGTTGCTGGTGGCTCAACGTCATGGCGCGTCTGAAGCCCGGTATCTCGCAAGAACAGGCGCAAACAGCTCTCAAGGTCGTCACACCGCAAGTGATGCAAAACGCCGTGCCTGACTGGGGAGAAGCCGGCCAGAAAGAATTCTTGCGACGGCCGCTTTCTCTGGCGTCGGGCGCAAATGGCTGGACCGAGCTGCGAAGCGAGTTCAGTAATCCACTCGCAATTCTGATGATCCTCGTCGGCGTCGTCTTACTGATTGCTTGCGCGAACATGGCAAATTTGCTGCTCGCTCGGGCTTCGGCCCGCCATCGCGAGATCTCAGTCCGATTGGCTGTGGGCGCAGACCGCTCCCGCGTCGTTCGCCAACTCTTGACCGAGTGTCTCCTTCTTTCCGTATTAGGGGCAATTGTCGGTCTGCTGTTCGCACGTTGGTCGACGCGACTGCTCTTCGGTTTCCTTGCATCCAAACGGGAGGGCTCCGGCCTCGGATTTGGCCAGACTCCCGCGTTCGATCTTCATCCCGATTGGCGAGTCATGCTGTTTACGCTTTTGGCAGCGATTGTGTCAGGCATTTTGTTCGGCCTTATGCCGGCGCTTCGCGCAACCCGCATCGGAATCAGCGCATCCCTCAAAGAACGTGTACACAACGTCCAACGCGACCCAACGCGCATCGGCATCGCCCGCTGGCTCCTGGCCGCGCAGGCGGCCCTTTCTGTTCTACTGGTTGCAGGCGCGGGCCTGTTCGCGGGAAGCTTGTTTCACCTGCTGACGCTGAATCCCGGCTTTGATCCTCGGAACGTCACGATAATTGCCATAGATACTGACAAACGGCCACAAAAGGGCGCGCCTTTGATTGCCCTCTATAGCCGCTTATTGGAACGTCTGAATGCAATGCCGGGTGTGAAGAAAGCGAGTCTATTGTGGTTCACGCCACTAACCGAGTCCGGGTGGGATGACCTTCTGGACATCCCTCCCGGAACCGCTCTTCCCAAGGACCAGCGCGACACCGATATCAATTTGGTCGCGCCGCATTATTTTGAAGTGATGGGGATAGCTGTAGTGAGCGGCAGAGATTTCCGCGATAGCGACAACTCTGTTTCCGAAAAAGTCGGCATCATCAATGAGCTCGCTGCTCGTAAATTATTTCCGCACACCAATCCGATCGGCCGCGAAGTCATCCTCGAAAAAAAATCGATCCGCATCGTCGGAGTCGTCGCCAATACCAAGTACATGGACCTGCGCGAGCCGGACCCGCTTACGCTCTATCTTCCCTACACTCAGGCCTCAGACGGAGTCCCTTCGCTCAGCTTCGTAATAAAGACCAGTGGCGACGTTCCCATCTATCCGGAGTTTCGCGCTGCCTTACACGAGATCGCCCCGGATATTCCCGTCGGAATTGCCAAAACCATGCAAAAGCAGGTAAACGATTCCTTAGGTCGCGAACGGTTGATGGCCTCTCTATCAGTGTTCTTCGGCGTTCTCGCGCTGCTGCTCACATCGATTGGGCTGTATGGAATTCTCAGTTACACGGTGGCCCGGCGCACGGGTGAGATCGGCGTACGCATAGCACTCGGCGCCCGGCCGCCTAACGTCATCTGGCTGGTTGTGCGGGAGACAATCAGCCATATCGCAATCGGGATTGTGACGGGAATCGTGGTCGTACTCGCGATGTCGAGACTAGTGGCTAGTCTCCTCTATGGCATCAGGCCAAACGATCCCGGGAACCTCGTGTTAGCTGTTCTCGTACTAACCGGGTTTGCGACGCTCGCCGCTTATCTTCCGGCCCGCCGCGCAAGTCGCCTCGATCCAATGCTTGCTCTACGAGAAGAGTAATCAATTTGAACCTTTATTTCAGCACACGAGCCTAGGTCAGGTACGTTTTACCTGTTGACAATTTATTGTGTTTAGACAACAATATGTATTGTGGAAGGTAAAATCCACAACAGATTGGGCGTATTACGGGCGGAGCGCAACATGAGCCGGCAGGAGCTGGCCCTGCAGGTTGGGGTGAACTACCAGACAATCGGGTATTTGGAGCGTGGCGATTACGCGCCCAGCCTTGAACTGGCGTTCCGCCTTTCCGAGGTCTTTGGCTTGCCGCTTGAAATGATTTTTTCCCGAGAACCCTTTGAGCCGCTAAGCCTAGCACATCTTCGATCAAATG
>JAFASD010000449.1 GCA_019244945.1 Acidobacteriaceae bacterium
TTCATCCGCGAATTGCGCGACAAAAGATAATCGTTGATGATCATTTTGGATGCGAGCGTCGTGGTTGAACTGCTCACCAATGGCCCCTTCGCGAATTCGATCAGAAGAGAGCTTGCCGCGCATTACGATGGCTTCCTCGTCCTGCATTTAATCGACGTGGAAGTTGTGAGCGCAGTTCGAAGACTCGCGGCCGGACAGCGAGTCGACCCGCACCATGGGCAGCAGCTTCTCGGAAACCTATCGGCACTACCTGCCGAGCGCTGTTCGCACACACCATTGATCGGTCGTATGTGGGAGCTGCGATATAACTTCACCGCTTATGGTGCTGCCTACATCGCATTTTGGCAAAGCAACATTCTTATGATCCATTACGCGCCATTCGGGCACCGGTCCAAGCTGCTTTACAAGGATTACGACCGCTAAACGCGCTTGCGTTTGACTATGTCTCAGAGCGTACATCGGACGGGACACACTCGGAACAATAAACAGAAGTCAAGATAGAATCTGTCCTTGAATGCCGGTCAATGAGCGTTCGGATTGCTGAAGGTTGCTTTGCCTCCTACCTCGGCACACCTCGATTGAAAAGGATACATGAAGGCGCATCGATCCGCGCCACCGCTAGATCTTAGCCGCCCGTCTCCAATCAGATCATCGCTCGCCATCCCGTAAGTCGATCCCGTTCCGTCTCCGAACGGATGCGCCTCGAACTGTTCTGCGAGTTCTGAAAAGGCCGGAGGATGGGGCTGCGTTTGAGGGCAGGTGGCGTTTTACGAAACGAAGTGGAGAAGGGGACGATGCGTGGCGGAGTCAGTCATCGATGCTGTTGGAAAACTCTTCCTGCTAAAATTCTGGGTCGCGTCTTGGGGGAGTTTTCGGATGCGCGTAATCCAGGAGCTACGGGAGGATACAAGCGGACTTATCGTTCCCTATCGGCAAACTTAAGTTAAAGCGTTTTGCGATAGTGGACGCACCGGTCGACAACCTCAAAGCCCAAAGCTTTGCGGCAGGTCGGCGAGAGTTCATTGTCAATCGAAGTATCCGAGGCCATTTCAACGCAGCCGTGACTCCGCGCCCAATCTTCCGCTGTCGAAAGCAGTTGGCGGCCGATACCGCTGCGCCGTGCCTCCTCGGCGACATACCAGCCCTCCAGATAACCAACCGGCCGCGCCGGACTGCAGCCATCGGCGTGCGATCGCAAGTCGACCTCAGCAAAGCCGAATAGTCTCCCATCGCCGGTCTCTGCGACCAAGTTGACAAGGGCATGTTGCCAGGAGTTTCGCCAGCCAATATGGGTTCAAGCTCGCGTGCGTGTTCCTGTGCCGAAGTTTCCGGCCAGAGCGCTTCCCAAAGGCGCGCGAGTTGATCACGATCGGAGGGCTTCGCTCGTCGGACGCGGACTTCCATGCCTCAAGCATATCCGCCATCTTCGATTGCAACCCTTTCTGGTCGCAAGCGGACTTGTCGTTCCGTATCTGGCTTACATTACTCCGATCTAGATCAATCGACAGAATAAGACCATAGGCCTGCGGCGGGCATTATCCGAATAAAATCAAACGTCATCCGGTGGCGCTGCGCCGCCTCTATTGGCGGGCCTGTCTGGTGCTAAACTAACGTACAATTCGGCGCAAACAAAACATGCCAAGAATGTTTGAAGATGTAGACCGTCTTTCCGGTTTAAGCGATGACTAGCTAGGAGGATTGATACCAGTGGTGCTGCTTTGCTGACACCAGGTTCCATAAAGGCTCCTCTCCGCGAATGCGGGTACCGTCCGGAATTGCTTCGGACCGACTTCTCGTTCGGAGAGGGCCAAACCGCGCCGCTCGTCGCATTTGCGCAGTCGCCGCCAGACTCCCGTTCGGCTTGTGTGGCCGTCCTCGCCGCCTCTAGCGGGCCCCGCGCTCAGGTGGAGGCGTGCAGGCCGATTGGCGCGCCGGTGGTATTCGTCTGTTTTCAAGAGACGCTTCAGTGGTGGAAGCAAGGTGCGAGTGCAGCGGAGCTTTTGGAAACCGTTCCCGCTAACGATGTCGAGCGGTTCTTCAAGAACAACACAAACAACTTCTCGCCGGATGCTGTGTATCGCGCAAAAACTTGGGGACGTTTCGAGACGTTGTACCAACTCAGCTTCGTCGATATGGGCTTGATGCCCTTAGTTGAAGAAGAGGTCGGCCGGTCTTTAGGCCAACTGATTGAACGCAATGTATCCACCGTAAAGAACCGCCTTGGCTGGGATCACGTCACCGATCAACAAGGTCATTGGCTGTTGCAAACCGTGTTCTGGCTGGTTTCGGCGAAGATTTTGCGTGACAAACAAGTCCCAAATTTCGAGAACCTGGATCTGGGCGACGTCGAGGAAGTGTTCAGTCGAGTAGGAAAACACTACGGCACGAAGCCTCTAGAAACCGGCTCGAAGAAAAAGGCCGAGGCACTGAGCGAGTCTGCCAGCATGATCAATCAGTTCAGCAGCCTTATCCTGACGACCACAGAATCTCTGGCGTACGTTTACGAAAATACGCTGATCTCGACAGAAACCCGCTCGGCTCTGGGGACGCACAGCACACCGCCTTTCCTCGTTGACTACGTAGTCGGCAACCTGGCTGAGTGGATCAAAGAGATTCCGGTCAACGATCGAAGCGTATTCGAACCGGCCTGCGGCCACGCCGCTTTTCTGGTGTCCGCAATGCGTCTGCTCACCGAATTGCTGCCGACGGATAGGCAAGTGCCAAGCAGGCGTGGCCCGTATCTTCGCAGTCGCCTGCATGGGACCGAAATCGATTCTTTCGCGCTCGAACTGGCCCGGTTGTCGCTCACCCTTACGGATATCCCAAACCCGGATGGCTGGGATTTGACGGCTCAGGATATGTTCCTCGAAGACCGCTTGGCTGCACAAGCGAAGAAGAACACCATACTCCTCGCTAATCCGCCTTTTGATAACTTTTCGCGGTGGGAACAAGAGAGTTACGAGAATCACTCCGTGAGGCCGCGTTTTGTCAATAAAGCTACTGAGATGTTATGGCGGACGATCCCGCAATTGCCTGACGGTGGTGTTTTTGGAGTTGTGGTTCCACAGACGATCCTCCACAGTGACAACGCCAAAGAGTTGCGTGAGTTTCTGGTCGGTCAATGTGAATTACGGGAGATCTGCCTTTTCCCTGACAAAGTCTTTTCGTTTTCCGACGCTGAATCCGCCATTGTCGTCGGGCGTCGAAGGACAACTGGCGGCAACAACAGCATTCGTTATCACCGTGTTCGTGAACGTGAGTTGTCATCATTTCGATCGGCATTTTCCGTTCCGAGTACCCGGAGCGTCTTCCAATCTCGCTTCTCGTCCCGCGCTCTAATCTCTCTAAGTCTTCCTGACCTGGAGGAGGTGTGGGCTAGATGCGTCGACAGTCCGAAGCTTGCTGAAGTGGCTTCGGTTGGGCAGGGCCTAATTTATCGAGGTGAAGACCTGCCGCCCGGCAGGACGACTTATTCCGAGCAGCGCTTTGCGGGGAGCCGTCCGGGATTTGTGCACTTTGAGCGCCGTTTGAAGTTGCACGAATTGCCGAAGCGCTATTGGATGAGCCTCGATCCCGACGTGATTCGCAGGCCTGTAAGTGGGACGACGGTTGGCACTCCGCAAGTCCTCCTAAACTATGCTCGCGTGAGCCGCGGCCCCTGGAGACTCAAAGCACTCGTTGACCGAGCGGGTCATCCCGTCACTAGTCGATTCATTCCCGTCCGTCCCACCCATTCCTCGTATTCAATCGAGACGCTTTGGGCGCTCCTTAACTCGCCAGTTGCGAATGCTTACGCCTATTCCCATCTTGGCAAGCGTGACAATATCGTCGGTGACATCCGGAAGATTCCGCTTCCGCAAAAGCGCTCATTTGATGCCCTGGACCTTGCGGCGAAGGCATACCTTGCAGCAGCTTCTGCTGACATAGACAGGTCCAAGCTTGACCAGCTTCTTCTGCGCGTGGACGCCGAAGTACTCAAGTTATATTCGCTCCCGCTTGAGTTGGAACGACAAGTCCTTGGAGTGTTCAACGACTGGCAACGCGTCGGCGTCGCGTTTCCGCAAACGCGATACCTGCCTGTCGCGCTCGAAGGAAGGATACATTTCTCCGATTTTCTAGCCTTCGAGGAAAACTGGTCCGCGACAAACCGCGAACGTGGCAGGCTGATCGACAAGAATATTTCAAAAACCATAGATGCCCATCAACGTGCTCGGCTTGAGGCGTTACAAGCCTACGCCGATTACCACATCCAAAAAGTTTCCCCCCGACCTACCAACGTGCTCGATCAACTGGAGAAAAGACTCTCGGCGTCACCGGACAAGGTGCCCGGGCAATGATCGGATTCGAGTATCAGCATCGCCTCATATCAGGCGGCACGGTCCTGGCGGGTATACAGATTACGGGAGCTATAGGGACTGGCTTCGCGACGAGTTCACTTTCCAATGCGTATACTGCCTGCATCGCGAACAATGGTACTCACGCAGCGGAACCTTTCACTTGGACCATTTCCTGCCGGTGAGCATCAACCCTGGAGGGAAATGCGAATATACAAATCTGCTCTACGCGTGTGCAACCTGCAACGAGGCCAAGCGGGACATTCTGGGTCTTCCGGACCCGTGTGAAGTGGCGTTTCACGAATGCCTGCGCATTACAGCCACCGGGCGTGTCCAAGCGCTGAATCAACACGGCGAAAAGCTTAAACAGGTCTTGCTGTTGGATAGTGAAAGCAACGTGCGGTATCGATCACGTTTGATGCGAACGCTCGATGCACTGAAGAAGGCCGATGCAGCGCTTTACCGGGAATACATGTCATTCCCCGAGGACCTCCCCGACCTTCGCGTCAAGCGCGTGCCAGAAAACAGAAAGCCGGACGGCGCAACAAGCTGCTACTTTGCACTGAGAGAGCGCGGCATACTGCCGGCGACCTACTAGAAAAGGCTGTAACGCATTACCCTTCCACATCTGCCGAAGCTTCGCAAGTCGTTTGCTCTAGCCGGGTTCGTTGCGGCACGGCAGATTACTCCCGCTAAACGCGCATTGCTGATGAAATGACGACTTCACGGAGCTAACCCCTACCAACACCAAAAAACGGCTTGGAGTGGCAGTCACAACGTCTCCCAACTTTTCTTCCCAACCCACTTCCCATCGCATCCGCTTTCCACCTCAGCAGCTTACAGCCCTTCATCCAGCCGACCACACCCCTCCACCACTCTCCGCCAATCCGCTCGGCCGCCTAACCTTTCTCCAGAGGCAAAGCCTCGCCCTTTAGGAGATTGCATGTCAACCGAAAAACAAATCGCAGCCAATCAAGCTAACGCCCAGCACAGCACCGGTCCCAAGACCGAAGAAGGCAAAGCCAAGTCCTGCCTGAACAATTTCAAGTGGGGATTCTGCGGCGCATTCAAAGTTCTCCCCTTAGAAGATCAAGAGAACTTCGATTCCATGCTCGCCGGCCTCCGCGCCGAGCACAAACCCACCACCATGACC
>JAFASD010000478.1 GCA_019244945.1 Acidobacteriaceae bacterium
TGGCACGTCCCAGAGACTGTCGACCTTCCGGGCCGCCCCATCCGACGTGGCGACAAGGTCCGCTTTCTTCCGATGCGGGGAGCCTCGGCCGGGACCATCGACAAGCGACTCTGGCGCGTAGCGTCGATTGCGGGCACAGATCACGCGCGGGTTGCCAACCTCGTCCGACAGGCAAGTCCCGATGGCGGACTCGAGACGGCTACTCGTCCGCTCGACGCCCTTGTCGTCGTCGCGGAGTTCAGAGACCCGGTCTATCCCGGCCTTGTATCGGCCGGACGAGTTAAGCGCGGCGGCGACAAGCCATTTCACACGGTGATCAACGCCGAGAACTTCCATGCGCTCCAAGCCCTCTTGTACACGCACGAGGGTAAGGTCGACGCCATCTACGTAGACCCGCCGTACAACTCGGGTGCGCGCGACTGGAAGTACAACAACGACTACGTCGACGGCGAGGACCTCTACCGGCACTCGAAGTGGCTGGCATTTATGGAGCGGCGCTTGGTTCTCGCTAAGAAATTGCTAAACTCCGAGGATTCTGTGCTGATCGTCACGATTGACGAGAGGGAAATCCATCGGCTGGGACTGCTCATCGAGCAGGTATTTCCCGAGGCGAAGACGCAGATGGTCACTATAACCATTAACCATCGGGGCGTCGCACGTAACCGAGAGTTCACGCGAGTCGAGGAGTATGCATTCTTCGTATTCTTTGGCTCAGCTGGCCCAGCTCAGACGAATGACGATCTTCTCACAGGGCAACCGGACGATACAGATGGGGATGAACCGGTCAGGTGGGAGCGTCTCATCAAAGGCAGCAATGAGGCTCGACGACAGGATCGGCCGAATCTTTTCTATCCAGTCTATATCGATCCCGTCAACAAGCGCATCGTGAAAATTGGTGCAGCGCTTCCTCCCGACGTGCCACGTGACAGCGTGAAGATTCCAGGCGGCCTTGTGGCCGTATGGCCTCTGGCGAGAAATGGCAGCGAAAAGCGGTGGCAATTGGCTCCCGAAACGCTGACAAATTTGGTGGCGCAGGGAATAGCGAAAGTAGGGGCCTATGACAAAAGGAACGATCACTGGAGCATCTTGTACCTGAACCGAGGTCAGCTTGAGCGCATCGATCGCGGCGAGATCGCGGTTACGGGAAAGGACGCTAATGGAGTTCTTACGCTTGAGCAGGTCTCGCGCCCCAAGCGCGCTGGCATGACGGTTTGGAATCGCACCCGCCACAACGCTGGCTATTACGGCTCAGGCATGTTGACAGCCTTGATTCCGGGCCGCAAGTTTCCCTTCCCAAAGTCCCTCTATGCTGTCGAGGATACGCTTCGCTTTGCTGTAGCAAACAAGCCTAGTGCCATAGTTCTCGACTTCTTCGCGGGTTCGGGCACGACGGCCCATGCTGTAATGCGGCTGAACCGTCAAGACAACGGGCGCCGACAGTGTATCTCGGTAACTAACAACGAGGTTTCCCCTAACGAGCAAGCTGCGCTAGATGTCCGTGGCCTACGCCCAGGAGATGCTGAATGGGAGGCCTTTGGAATCTGTGACCACATCACTGAGCCGCGACTTCGCGCAGCCGTGACCGGGCGCACACCGGAGGACCAACCGGTGAGGGGTGACTACAAGTTTATAGATGAGTTTCCGATGTCCGAGGGCTTCGAGGAGAATGTCGAGTTCTTCAGGATGACCTATGAAGCTCCGAGAGCGGTTGCCCACAACCGGGCCTTCGAAGCAATTGCGCCGTTGTTGTGGCTACGGGCTGGCTCACAGGGTCGACGCATCGACACGGCCGCCGATGACTTCGCGGTAGCCGACACCTACGGCGTTTTGTTCGACCTTGACGCGTCGGCAGCCTTCGTCGAGGCGTTGCAGAAGGCCGAATCGGTACGTGTCGCGTTCATCGTCACTGACGACGAGTACGGATACCAGATGGTGTGCACCGAGCTTCCGGCGTATGTGAAGTCGGTCCGGATCTATGAATCCTACTTGACTAACTTTGCGATCAACACGGCCAGGGAGTGACCCGAGCGATGCGGTTCATGCTAAAGGACTATCAGGACGACGCCGTGGAAGAAGTCCTGCGCAACCTGGCTGACGCCCGAGATGACTGGCACCGGCGCCATCGCCCAGTCGCGTTCTCGCTTACGGCAACGACTGGCGCTGGCAAAACTGTCATGGCCGCCGCAGTCATCGAGGCGCTGTTCGAGGGCAATGACGATTACGACTTCGAGCCTGACCCCGGGGCGGTCGTCCTCTGGTTCACCGACGATCCTTCGCTAAATGAACAGACCCGGTTTCGGCTCATGGAGGCGGCCGATCGGATCGGTCACTCACGCCTGGTCGTCATTGAGAACACGTTCAATCAGGAAAAGCTAGAACCAGGCAAGGTGTACTTCCTGAATGCGCAGAAGCTATCGAGGAACTCGATGCTCGTGCGTGGCGCTCCCGAAGAGGAACAGGAACCACTGATCGAGCGGTCCGTCATGCCAGATGCTCGATCCTTTACAATGTGGGACACGATTCGCAACACGATTGAGAACGATCAACTCACGCTGTACGTGATTCTCGACGAGGCCCACCGCGGTATGAAGCAGCATTCAGCCAGTGACCGCGCCGAGCGCTCGACGATCGTTACACGGTTGATCAATGGCGTCAATGGAGACCCTCCCGGCACGATTGTATGGGGCATCTCGGCCACCGTCGACCGGTTCAACCAGGCGATGGCTAAAGCGGAGGGACGGACGTCCTACCCACCGATTGTCGTCGACTCGCGACGAGTGCAAGAATCAGGATTGTTGAAGGACGACATCCGCCTTGGTTTTCCTGCCATATCCGGCCAGTTCGACACGGTGCTCCTGAAGCAGGCCACCCGTAAGGCCAAGGAAACAACCGCGTTGTGGCAGAAGTACGCGGCTGGCAAGGACGACAACAAGGAACTTGTCATACCACTGCTCGTTGTGCAGGTGCCGAACACACCGTCGGATGATCTGCTTCTATCCGCGTTCAATACGATCAGCGATGAGTGGCCGGAGCTTGCGCCCAACGCGATGGCCCACGTCTTCGGTGAGCATACCGTGATCGAGCTGGGCGCCCATGCGGTGCCGCATGTGAGCCCCGAGAAGGTGCAGGAGAGTACGCATGTCCGCGTCCTGTTCGCCAAGGACGCGGTGTCAACCGGGTGGGACTGTCCGCGAGCCGAGGTGCTCGTGTCATTCCGTGCGGCGCAGGACAAGACCCACATTACCCAGTTGCTGGGCCGGATGGTCCGCACTCCGTTGGCGCGCCGGGTGCCAGGTGATGATCGGCTCAACTCCGTGGAATGCGTGCTGCCGCACTTCAACCGGGCAACCGCCACGACGATTGCGGAAATGTTGCTCGGTAAGAAGGCC
>JAFASD010000574.1 GCA_019244945.1 Acidobacteriaceae bacterium
TCGAGACACCGATGATGCCGTCAATCTTCGTCGGCGCCACGCCGGTCCCTGTACATGCTCCGCCTGCTGCCACACTCGAGCTAGTCACAAACGGGTATGTTCCGAAATCGATATCGAGCATGGTGCCCTGCGCACCCTCGAAAAGAATGCTCTTTCCTTCTTCAATCATGCCGTTCAGCAACTGTGTGGTGTCGCAAGCCAACGGCCGAATCTGCTCCGCGAATACGCGATAGCGATCGAGGATCTCTTCAAAATCGACGCGATCGGTTAAGTGAAACGCCTCCGCGATGACCTGTTTGTCCTGCGCCAGCGAGCGGTACAGCCCGGCGAAATCAACATCCACCAGATCTGCTATCCGAATGCCCCGCCGCGCAATTTTATCTTCATAGCAAGGGCCGATGCCTCGGGAAGTAGTCCCGATCGCGATTCGATCCTCGCGGCCTTCCGAAATTTTCTCCAACGTGCGATGGAACGGGAAAATGACATGCGCGCGGTTGCTGATTCGTAGCTGCGATTTTACGTTGATTCCGGCAGCTTCCAACCCGGAAATCTCCTCGATCAGAGCGGCGGGGTCGATCACAACTCCATTCCCGATAACCGCAAGAACCCCGGGCCGCAGAATACCACTCGGGATCAACTTCAAAATGAATTTCCGGTCCCCGATAAAGACGGTGTGCCCGGCATTGTGACCGCCTTGATAGCGTGCGACTGCGGCAAATCGATCGGAAAAAAGATCGACAATTTTGCCTTTGCCTTCATCGCCCCATTGCGCTCCTAGCACAATCAGATTGCTCATGAAATTAGACGAACAGCTTCAAAACTCCCCGATTGTATCGCAGAGCCTGAAGTTCCTAAGGATCGTTAAACTAAACGTGTGAGATGGGAATTGAAGAGAGATTGGCGGGGACGACGGGGCTCGAACCCGCGACCTCCGACGTGACAGGCCGGCGTTCTAACCAGCTGAACTACGTCCCCTGAACAGTGCGAACAACCGTCGGACACTCGCAGGATAACACGCAGCGGAAATTGAGTTTCAGAGATGCAAAATTGAAGTATGGGCACTGCTTCTCTTCCTCTTGAAACGACCTCGGCTGCCAAATATGGCCTTTATATTGGCGGCGAGTGGCTGGAGACTAATCAACATGATGTAGTCAGGCTTCCTTACGACGGCAGCATCGTCGGTGTTGTCTCGAGAGCAGCGGACAAGCATCTCGAGACAGCGATTGAGGCAGCCCGGGAGGGAGCAAAAGCCATGGCTGCCCTGCCCAACTTTGGACGGGCCGAGTTGCTGCTGCACATCGCGCAAGGAATCAAGGATGATGAGGAAGAGCTCGCAAAACTGATTTGTTCCGAGAGTGGCAAGCCGATCAAAGAAGCGCGCACTGAGGCCAGGCGAGCTGTTGATACTCTCACCGCTGCCGCTCATGCAGCGCGCGAGTTGCACGGCGAAGTGGTTCCGATGGATTTCGCCGCAAGTGGCCAAGGCCGAATGGCGATGACGGTTCGGGAGCCGCTTGGCGTTATTGGCGCGATTACGCCTTTCAATTTTCCGTTGAACTTGACTTTGCACAAGCTAGCGCCGGCTTTGGCCGCAGGTAATGCGGTGGTCCATAAGCCTGCAGAACGGACTCCGCTCAGTGCGCTTCGATTGGCTCAGCTTGTTTCGGAAGCCGGCGCTCCGAGGGGCGCCTACAACGTGATTACAGGCGATGGACCGTCTTTAGCTGGCGAGATGTTACGGCACCCCGGAATCGCCATGATCACTTTTACCGGAAGCTTGGCTGTTGGAAAGCAATTGCGCGAAAAGGCGGGATTGAAACGGCTCACGCTCGAGCTTGGCAGCAACTCAGCGGTGATTGTTGAGTCAGACGCCGATCTCGGGACGGCCATTTCGCGCTCCGTGCAAGGCGCGTTCAGCCATAGTGGGCAGGTTTGCATCTCGCTGCAGCGGGCGTTTGTTCACGAATCGGTGATGCAGACTTACTTGGATGGCGTGGTCGCCTCGACCAAACAATTACGCATGGGTCATCCCTATGACGACAGCACCGACATCTCTTCGCTCATTGATGAGAAAGCCGCGGTTCGAGTGGAATCGTGGATTCAAGAGGCGGTACACGCGGGCGCGAGACTCTTATGCGGCGGAAAACGTAAAGGCTCGATCATGGAACCCGCTGTCCTGGTGGACGTCCCTGCGTCGGCCCGCATCTCTTGCGAAGAAGTATTCGGGCCTGTGCTCGCCGTGTATCCTTATCGATCGCTGGACGAAGCGATCCGGCAGGTAAACAGTACTCCCTACGGACTCCAAGCCGGCGTTTTCACGCAAGATCTTCCGCGCGCATTCTCGGTGGCGAGGAAACTCCAATTTGGCGGTGTGTTGATCAATGATGTCCCCGCATTCCGCGCCGATCATATGCCTTACGGCGGAGCAAAGCACAGCGGATTGGGACGGGAAGGCCCGCGCTACGCAATTGAGGAGATGACCGAGTTGAAGTTGATTTGCTGGAAGGTTTAGTCGTCCACTTAGCCTTGCGGCAACTGAGCGATGGTCCAACCCCCGCCGAGAGCCTTGATCAGTTGTACGCTTGCGTCCATACGGCGCCGCAAAAGGTCAACTTCCGTGCGCTCGTTGGTTAGCGCGGTGCCTTGGGCCGTCACAACTTCGAGATACGTAACCAGCCCGCCCTTATAGCGGTTCAGCGACAACTGGAGCGAGTTTTCGGCCGCGATTGTCGCCTCGTGCTGCTTGGACGATTCCTCTTCCAAGATGCGCAGCGTGGAGAGATTGTCTTCCACTTCCTGGAACGCAGTCAAAGCGGCCTGGCGGTAATTGGCGATCTGCGCTTCATACGAGGCTTGCGCGATTTCTACTTGCGCCCGGCGGCGTCCGAAATCGAATATGGTTTCCGACAGTTGAGGCCCTACGGCCCAATAACGGCTCGGCCAAGTGAGCCAATTTACTATGCTGCTGCCTTGAAAACCGCCGGTGGCCGTGATGAGCAAGTCCGGGAAAAACGCCGCGCGCGCAATGCCGATCTGCTCATTTGCCGCAGCGACCTGACGTTCCGCTGCAGCAATATCCGGCCGGCGTTGCAAGAGCACCGATGGCACTCCAACCGGAATGCTCGGCGGATTGTTTTTCAGTGGCATCCTGGCTAGTTTGAACTCTTCGGGAGGCTTGCCGATCAGTACGGCGATTGCATGATCGTATTGCGCGCGGGCGACG
>JAFASD010000578.1 GCA_019244945.1 Acidobacteriaceae bacterium
CCCATCCCGAACGACATCAGAATCGAGTTAAATGTGGCTGCCCAGCTTACAGAAACGGTAGCCGCGCCGACAGCGTACTCGAGTACCAATGCCCAACCGATAATCCACGCAATCAGTTCACCCATTGTGGCGTAGGCGTAGGTATAAGCGCTGCCCGCAATGGGGATCATGGTCGAGAATTCGCTATAACAAAGTCCAGCGAATGCGCAGCCAACCGCCGCAAGGATGAACGAATAGACCATTGCCGGCCCCGCATGAGTGGAAGCAGCTACACCGGTCAGGGTAAAGATGCCGGCACCGATAATAGCGCCGATACCGAGCGCTACGAGCGAGAGTGCGCCCAGGCTGCGCTTGAGCGCCTTCTCGCCTTCGGCTTCCGCCAGCAAAGTTTCTATGGGTTTTGTTGCAAAGACGGTGCTCATGAGTAAACCGCTAAGCTAACACATGATCCATGTTGAGGGAAAGTCGAGCTTAGCTGGAATGAGACAAACCTGACTCGAGTCCGATTTGGCTATCAAGCCTGAGATAACCACCAGGAGTTTACACAATTGGATAGCCTTTTCCGCACAGCACTGTCTAACAAGCGATCCATGGCGTAAGGAGGCGGGTTGTGAAACGTGACGGGTTGACCAGACGGCATTTCTTTTATGGCGCGTTGCTGGCGGGCGCTGTCCCAGCTGCGGGGTTCGGGAGCAAACCGTCCCTCAAAGCGCTCGGCTACAAATCGCCCAATGAAAAACTGAACATTGCGTCGATCGGTGCAGGTGGAAAAGCGACCAGTGACATCGCGGGCTGCGCGCACACCGAGAACATCGTCGCTTTGTGCGATGTCGACGACAAGCGCGCCGAAGCCACCTACAAGCAATACGACAAGCTTCCGAAATACAAAGATTTTCGCGTGATGCTCGACAAAGAAGACAAGAACATCGACGCCGTGATTGTGGCCATTCCCGATTTCATGCACGCAACGGCAGCCACTTGGGCCATGGAACGCGGCAAACATGTGTATGTGCAGAAGCCGCTGGCTCGTACGATTTGGGAATGCCGCGAACTGACACAAGCGGCGGCGAAGTACAATGTCGCGACCCAGATGGGCAATCAAGGCTACTCGAACGAGGGCACGCGTCAATGCGCGGAAATGATCTGGGCGGGTGAAATCGGCACCGTCACGGAAGTACATGCCTGGACCAATCGTCCGGTGTGGCCGCAAGGTCTGCCGGATCTCCCGCAGGAATCTCCTGTGCCGCCAACGCTCGATTGGGATCTTTGGCTCGGTATCGACAGCTATCGTCCGTATAGCGACAAATACGTGCCGTTCGCCTGGCGCGGACTCTATGATTTCGGCTGTGGCGCTTTGGGCGACATGGCGTGCCACATTCTCGGCGCGCCGAATATGGCACTCAAGCTAGGTTCTCCAACTAGCGTCGAGTGCATCAAGCAGGAAGGGAAGAGCGCGTATTACTATCCGGCAAAATCTGTGCTCCGCTTCGATTTTCCGGCGCGAGCAGATATGCCTCCCGTAAAAATTTTCTGGTACGACGGCTTATTGGAACAGCCGGACATCCCGGGCGTTCCGGCCGGCGAAATCCTGGGGGATCTCCCTAGGGAGAGGCGCGGAAACATTCGGGAAGGTTTACAGCCGAGAGAATCTCAACCCATCGGTGGCGTCTTCACTGACGCTTTCTTCTCGCCGCCGCCTCCACCGGCCGAGGAGCCGGAACAGAAGCCAATGGCGCCACCCGCAGATGCTGCCGCGCAACGGGAAAGCGAGATCAGCCGCCGCATTGCGCGAGGCAGCAACGGCAGTTTATTCGTAGGAGACAAGGGCTTCATCACGACCGGCACTTACGGCGAATACACGCGCCTCGTTCCGGTCGAGAAAATGAAGGACTACCAATTTCCGCCCGAGCTTTTGACACGGTCGCCCGGGCATTATCAAGACTGGATTCGCGCCTGCAAAGGCGGCGACCCCGCGTGCTCGAATTTCAACATCTCTGCTGCGTTCACGGAGTGGGTGTTGTTAGGCGCGCTCGCGGTGCGCTTCGACGGCAAGCTGGAATGGGACAGCGAGAAGATGCGCATCACCAACAACGCAGAAGCGGATAAACTCATGAAGCCAACGTTCCGTAAAGGTTGGAGTATCAGTTAAACGCGTCTATTTGCCCATCTCGATGTGCAATCGTATGCTCGAAACCCAGAGCGGCCCTCGATCCTGGTTATAGGCGGGGTTGGCGATGCGCTGCTCATCGATCGTCGCGAAAAAGCCCGGCAGCAAACGAGCGCTGTAGTAGGTTTCCCAGACATACTCGGGGCCATAATTCAGCCGTCCATCGCCAATAAGAAAATCCAGTCCGCCCGCCGCCAGATATTGCGCGTGCACCGCGGAGAGTCCGCCTACGGTTAGCTCGGTGGCCGCGGTGTCGAAGTGACGATGCCAGCGCGTTCCGGTCACGGAAACTCCGCCAGTTGCCAGCCGGTCCATCGCCGTGAAGGCAAACGATTCCGTTTTTCCATCATTCCAGCCGAGCCGCGAAAAGACTCCGATATCCGACGTAAGCTCTTGATCGAAACTCACGCCCATTCCATACTTGAGCCTTCCGACTTGGCGGGTTTTTATTACATCAGGAGTGGTATGTGTTTCTTCACCCATCTTCAAGGCTTCTTGATAACTTCCCGAATCCGTATGCAGCAAGAATCCGAGCGCACGGATCGCGCCAGAATGCTTTCTGATCTCATAGCGCCGCTCGGCCTCGAACATGTCGCCGCGATCCCGAAAAATACGCCGGTCAAACTTCTCGCCATTGGCGACTTTCGGTTCAGCTGCGCTTCCATAACGCCATGACCAGTTCTTGGTGTGCAGCTCATGAACCCAACCCCACGTGTATCCGCGTGTATCGGCAGGATAATCCCACGTGCCGTTATACATGATGGCCCATCCCATAAACTGGGTTCTTGGATCGTGAGTGTATCGATTGTTGTCGAAGAAATCAGTTACCGAAAACCTTCCAACGGCGATGGTGTACCGGTTAACAGGACGCTCTCCTCCGAGCTGGTTCTCTTCGCTGTCGAACGATTCGCGCTCATCGCCCCATCCGAAATCGTGCTGCACGTAGAGCCGCGCAAGGTAAGGTTTCGGGGTTACCGATGCTACGCGCGGCAATTCGCCATTCGGAAAATTCGCCAGGCCATCGACATTGCTGAACCCCCGGCCTCCGGCCACTTCCGGGTTGAAGTAGAACTGTGTATTGTCGTCCAAGCGAAGACCGAAAAACAGCGTTGTCGTCAGCGAGACAGCGCGCTCCGAATAATCCTGCAAGCTGTCTGGGCCTTCGTAAGGCGAATGAAACGTCCCGTGATATTGTCCAATCGAAGTCGCCTGCCAGAAGAGATTCCAGCGTTCGTTCGTTTCGGGTTCAGCGGGAGTTTTGTTTTCTTCCTGACGCGGG
Organism: Acidobacteriaceae bacterium; assembly: GCA_019244945.1. Taxonomy (GTDB): domain Bacteria; phylum Acidobacteriota; class Terriglobia; order Bryobacterales; family Bryobacteraceae; genus Bog-105. Next base: position 3,447 of record JAFASD010000578.1, read on the forward strand.
ATTTCGCCGCCTTTAGCGGGCGGGTTTTCGGGCGGTTGTTGCGCAACGCAGCAGAGAGCTAACGTTAATAAAAGCGCGGTAAGCCGAGCCATCCGTTCATGGTCGCACTGCTTTGCAACAGGATGATGACAAGCGATTTGAGAGTCGGTCAACTTACTTTCATGTAGGTGCTGTAATGCTCATCGGCAATGGCCACAAAGGGACGCAGCAGCAGTGGGTTCGAACTCGTTTCGGCGCGCCACGTGGCCTGCTCAGGAACCCTGGCGGCGGAAAGCAGTTGTTGCCGCGTGACGGCAGGAGGGTTCTCCGCAATCGCAAATAAGACCAGGGGACCGCGAAGCAAAGCGACTGTATCCGAATGATCGGGGTCGATGGGCTCTATTCGCATCGGCAACGAAAGCTCGAGCTCGATGCGATCTCCATCTTTCCATCTACGTTCAAGCGAGGCAAAGCCAGATTGGATTGACGCGGGAACGCGCTCCCCGTTTACCCGAATGAGCGGCTCGACTGGCGAACTCCACGCAGGAATCCGCAGGCGAAGAGCAAAGTTTGAGGGATGCGAGGCGCGCAGCCGCATCGTGATTTTGCCTTCCAGGGGATAGTCGCCGCTCTGCGTCCATGTGAGCTGTGACCCATTCGTGCTCGTCCATCGGAGCGTGGACGGCAGATACAGATTCACGAACACGCCGTTTCGATCGCGGAAGTAAGTGAGTATTCGGTAATCCGCGGCCACTTGTGGCAATGTGCCGGAGCAGCATGGCCACCGGTCGGGGAAGTAGACCTTCCTACCGGAAAAATGATAATCGGAGTAGTAGAAGGCGCGGCCGTCGGGCTGGAGTTGCTTCGCGCCCAGCACGGTGTTATACAAGACGCGCTCCATGCTGTCTCCGTAGCGCCCATCGCGGGTCACTCGCAGCAGATAACGACTCAGCTTGAAATGCGCGTAACTGCCGCAGGGTGTCTCGAAGCCACTATGCGTTCGCGTGAGGCCGGCGTAGAGTTCGCCGCTGTTTGGAACCACAAAGCTTTCGTTGGGTCCCCAGCCTCCGGTCGCGAAACTCTGATTCGCCGTAATCATCTCAAACGCATTGCGCGCTGCGCGGAGATGTTTCTCGCTCCCGTCGGCGAGATACGCCTGCATTGCCGAGCTGAGAGCATTGCAGAAGCTGTAGGCATGATGCCTCGGCAGTACGTTCTCATTTCGGGAGAGCGGGTCGAAATAGGTTTCATCGAGTAAAAACCGTGGAGCCATTTTCCGGTACCGCTCACCGGCGCCGCGCTCCCACGCCAGGTATAAGTTCTCTGGCAGCGTGTAGGATTCATCCCACGTGTAATCGTCTCCCGTGCTGTCTCCCACCGACTTCCGCCAGCGCCGTTGGGGTTCGTCCCGATCTAGCGCATGCGGGGGCAGATGCGGCTCAGCCGCGTCTGTGGTTCGCTCCAAGAGCGCGTAAGCCTGTGGCAAGCCGGCGAATTGATGCGCGTCGATGAGAGCGACTACCATCTTGTCGTAGTTGTACGCAGGAAAACGAAAATTCGTATAGAACCGGCCAGAGATCGCAGGTTCGTAAAGCGCGAGCAGTCGCTCCAATTTAGCCCGAGTGGACGAATCATGATTTACGGCGTATCCGCGCGCGAGCGCCGAAATCCACTGGCCGAAACAGTGGCCGGGTGCAAAGCCGTGACCTCCGCTTTCCGTCTTGTGCAAAGGCAATTCGTCGTACCATCCGCCCAGCTCCGGACCTGGCGCGGGAAGGCCGGCGCGTAGACGCCAGGGTTTCAGCAGACTGTCTTCATTCAGGGAAAGAAGAACAGCTTGCGTCTGTTCAAATTGTGTTTGCGCAGGTCCAGGCGCGAGATCGACATCCCCATAGCCGAACTCTTGTAGTAGATCCGGCGCGCCGAAAGCGCGCGATGTACGAGAGCAAAGGGCGGCTGCGGCTAATCCAGCCGATTGCAAAAAGGAACGGCGAGATCTCATAGATACGTCCCAATTATGATCGTAGCGATGAAGGCTCAGTTTTCAAGACGTATTACAATCCGGTCGATGAAAAGACAAATTTTCTCGTTGCTGGCGGTGTTATCTGGCGCGGCGTTCGCGCTCCTGTTTCCGGCCAGAGATTTGCGCGCCCTGACACAAGAGACATCTTCTCCAAAATCTAAACCTCAATCAGTCATCGTCACGGAAAACGTTCCCTACGCTTCGGTGAACGGTATCACGCTCCTGCTCGATATTTATCAACCCGCAGCTCGTGGCACTCAGGTTGTTCCAGCGGTAGTGTTCATCCATGGAGGTGGGTGGACGAGTTTTGATAAGAGCACCATGCGTGGCATGGGGCAATTTCTCGCGCGCTCTGGCTTTGTGAGTTTTTCGGTGGACTATCGTCTTTTTGAGCACAAGGCGAACGGCTGGCCGGCCCAACTGGATGACGTTCAGCGCGCAGTTCGGTGGGTGCGGGCCAACGCG
>JAFASD010000342.1 GCA_019244945.1 Acidobacteriaceae bacterium
CATTGTATTTCCCGTCGAGACTAACGAGGCAGAAATGAAAACTCCGATTTACTATTTTTCAGTCGGTCTACTAGCATCAACTCTGGCTTTCGCGCAAGATTCAACAGCTCCCGCTTCCCCTCCACCCGATCAGCAGGCTTCGAATCCCTCGGGCGGGTGGAAGCGCGTTGGCGATCCGCAATCCGCGCCTGATCAGTCGACGGCGGCACCGGACCCGAATTACGCTCAGGCGGCTCCGAATCAGAACGGCGGATACCCGAGCATATCGAGCGATCCCAACCAGGCGCCGCCTCCCCCACCCGATCAGCCGGATTACAATAATCAGCCGAACTATAGCCAGCAACCGAACTACGGCCAGCAGCCCAACTATGGTCAACAGCCGAATTATGGCCAACAGCCGAACTATGGCCAGCAGCCGAACTATGGCCAGCAGCCGAACTATGGAAATCAACCGAATTACCAAGCACCGCCACCGGCGCAGGTGCCTCCGCAGTTGACGATTCCAGCCGGAACATATTTGACTGCTCGCATCAACCAGATGCTTTCTTCAGATAAGAACCAAGTGGGTGATGCTTTCTTTGCGACGTTGACACAGCCGCTTGTAGTAAACGGCTTTGTAGTCGCCGAGCCCGGACAGACGATTGGGGGCCGAGTCGCAATGGCCGAAAAGCACGGGATGGGAAAACCCGCGAGACTCGGTGTCCAGCTCACGACCTTGACGTTGGTCGATGGCCAGCAAGTGCCAGTTAATACTCAGCTGATTGGCCGGAGAGGCGGGACGACGCCGGGCGGAGTGGAAGCCGGAGCAGTGGTCGCGACCGCAGGTTTCGGAGCGGCGGTCGGCGCGGCTGCTGCGTGGGGCACGGGAGCTGCAATCGGCGCCGGTGCCGGCGCGCTGGCAGGCTTAATTGGAGTCGTTGTGACTCACAATCATGCCAGTGTTATTTATCCGGAGCAGATTTTGACTTTCCGCATAGAAGCGCCAGTGACCATTTCCACTGGGAATTCGCCGCAAGCGTTCCGATACATCGAACCTAATGAGTACGACCGTCCCTATTACGGTCAACCGGGGCCACAACAATATTCCATGGCAGCTCCGCCGCCATCGCCCTATTACTATGGCTATCCATATCCGTATTACTATGCCGGGTATCCGTACTACTGGGGACCTGGATTCGGGTTCTGGGGGCCGAGCTTTTATTTCGGTCGCGGCTTCTATGGCCGTGGCTACTACGGAGGACGGGGATTCGTGGGCGGTGGCCGCGTGGGTGGCGGACACGTGGGCGGCGGTGGACGCCGGTAACAATCCGGCGCCTCCTTTGCTTTGCCAAGGCGCCTGAAAATCACTTTACACGCCACCTCCCCGCAGCTGCCTGCGTGCGGCTCTCGGATCGCCTTCTTCGCGACTCCTCCCGACCCTTAACTCATTGTTGGCAAGGATCAACTCTTCGGCGGGCTCTTGACGGGCGTCCAAAAAAAGAGCATGCTTCCATAAGGACCTTATGGGAATGCGGGAAACCGATTCCGGCGAGCTGTTGCGCGACACGCTCGACATGCTCATCCTCAAAGCAGTCGAACACGGCGCGCTGCACGGCTACGCGATCGCAAGCTTAATTCAGAAGCGGTCGGACTCCGCACTGAGAGTGGAAGAAGGAGCGCTCTATCCCGCCCTGCATCGCCTGGAAGTGCGCGGACTGCTGGATTCCGAGTGGGGTTTTTCCGAAAGCAATCGGCGGGCGAAGTACTACAACCTGACGGCGGCGGGACGCAAGCAGCTCGCGAAGGAAACGGCACGCTGGAAATTTTTGTCCACGGCGATTGCGCGGGTCATGGAGACGGCGTGATGCACGAGATGTTCCGAGTTTTACGTGCACGGATCAAAGCATTTCTGAAGCGGCGTCAACTGGAGCGCGACCTCGATGAAGAGATTGCGTTTCACCTAGCGGAGAAGCGCCAGGAATTGGAAGAAGTGGGTATGGCGGCACAAGAGGTGGCCATGACGGCGAAGCGGCAGTTTGGGAACGCCTCCCTCGCAAAGGAGCGAAGCCGAGAGGCGTGGATTTTTGGCAGCGTCGAAAACACAATGCGTGACGTGAAATACGCCGTGCGGGTGCTGAGGAAGGCACCGGCGTTCAGCGTGATTGCCCTTCTAACACTGGCGTTTGGCATCGGCGCGAATACTGCAATATTCTCGGTGGTGCGGTCGGTCGTGCTACAGGCGCTGCCGTACCAGGAACCGGGCCAGCTTTACAAGATCCAGGAGGTTGCGCACGACGGGGCAAAACGGTTTCCGCTGACCTGCGTCGCTGCCGGTAATTTTTTGCTTTGGACACGGCATGCAAGCTCTGTCGGCGACTTGTCGCTGCTCATGCCTTCGACGGACTACCTCAATCTGAAAGACGAAACCGTTGAAATCACGGGTGTGCGGGCTTCGGCGAATCTTTTTCGGGTCTTGGGCATACAGCCGTGGATCGGGCACTCTTTTTCGACGGATGAAGATTACATGGGGAAGGGTCGAAGCGTGATTCTCACGTACTCATTGTGGAAGCGGCTCTTTCAATCCGATTCGGGTATTGTAGGCCGAACGATCGACCTGAACGGGTTCCCGTTTGTGGTGAATGGCGTATTGCCGGAATCGTTCTATTTTCCGAGACAGAACGAATTATACGGAACAAACATAGCAGGTTGGACACATTCCATCGAATACTTCGTCAACCTTGCGTTGCAGCCGAATGAGGTCCGTCCGGGGATGCAGATGTTTAATTTTGCAGTGATCGGGCGATTGCGGCCGGGAATTTCGCCGAACCGGGCCAACGAGCAATTGGATGTCGCCGAGGCGCAGGTCCCGACGGGAGGGCTCACTGGGGTAAAGATGGAGGTGGAGCTTCACCCCTTACGGGCCGCTATTGTCGGAGACGCGGAACGGAAGCTTTGGATGGTGATGGCGAGCGCTGCCGTGGTATTGCTGCTGGTGTGTGTGAACCTGGCCGGCCTACTGATCGCGAAAGGCGTTGGACGAGTGCATGAGATCGGCGTGCGGGCCGCGCTGGGGGCGAGCCGTTTGGCCATCGTGCGGCAGTTCCTGATCGAAGCGTTGACTATATCGGCCGGAGGAGGAGCCCTCGGAGTGGTGGCGGCGTATTGGGGCGTGCGCGTGTTAGTGCGAGCGGCGCCAGTGGAGATTCCGCGCCTGCCATCGATCGCGATCGACGGCCGCGTGCTGCTATTCAGCGCGGCCATTACGGTGAGCGCGGCAGTCCTCTTTTCGCTGGTGCCTGCATTCTGGCTGAGCAGGCGGAGTTCGGCTGGCATGGTGAGAGCGGCGGGTCCGACCACTACCGTCGACCGGGCGATATCCCGGATCCACCAAGCCGTCGCCGCCATCGAAATCGCCTTCTGCACGGTCTTGCTGGTTTCGGCAATCCTGCTGGCGCAGAGCCTGGTGCGTGTATTGCGGGCGAATGCCTGGGGGAACGTATCCCATGTCCTGACGCTCGGCTTCTCTGCCCCGCCCAGCCATTATCAGGACGCATCGCGGCGAGTACAACTGATCACAGACGTGATCGAGAGCGCACGTAACGTCCCCACCGTAGAAGCCGCTGGAATCACAACCGCCCTCCCGTTCACGGGCCAGGCCTGGGGCAACGATGTCGATTTCAAGGAAGCTCCCCAAACGG
>JAFASD010000226.1 GCA_019244945.1 Acidobacteriaceae bacterium
GGTTTTCTCGGCGAGTGCGACATTACAGCCTGTTGATAAGGCTCGCCACATAACCGGCGCCGAATCCGTTGTCGATATTCACAACGGTGACGTTGCTTGCGCAACTGTTTAACATGCCGAGCAATGCTGCTAAACCATGAAAGCTCGCCCCGTAACCGATGCTGGTTGGAACCGCGATGACCGGGCACGAGACGAGTCCGCCCACAACGCTGGGGAGAGCGCCTTCCATGCCTGCGCAAACAATGGCAACACGTGCATCGGTCAGACGGTTCTGTTGATGCAGGAGGCGGTGGATGCCGGCGACGCCGACATCGCAGATCGCATCCACCTCATTGCCCATGACTTCAGCGGTGAGTTGCGCTTCTTCCAGAATGGGGAGATCGCTGGTCCCTGCGCACACGGCGACAATTTTCCCTTTCCCGAGGATGCTTCGCTCGCGCCACACGCGAACAACGCGGGACGTTGGGAAGTATTCGGCCTGAGGTGAAAGCGCGCCGATGCGCTCGGCCATCTCTTCCGTCGCCCTGGTCAGCAGAAGATTTCTCGATTTGGCCAGCAACGCCTCGGCGATTCCAGCCACCTGATCCGTCGTTTTTCCCTGGCCCAAGATCACTTCCGGCATGCCATGCCGGATCGCGCGGTGATGATCGACTTTTGCGAAACCCAGGTCCTCAAAGGGAAGATGACGCAAGCCATTCATCGCCTCATCTATCGAGGTGCGTCCATCACGTACCTCTTCTAACAACTGCTGTACTCGCTGAGCGTCCATAGGTGGCCGCGTCTGAATCACGCGTGTCCCCTAAAATGGTATCGTTCCGCTCGGTTAGCATGAAGCGCTTTTGGACACGCCTGCGCCTTACGCTTGACATGATCAAGTTCGAGCATTCCGTATTCGCTTTGCCATTTGCGCTCACGGGTGCACTTCTTGCCTGGCGCGACGCGGACTTCCGCATCTACGGTTTGGCATGGCGTTTTTGCTGGATTGTGGTCGCCATGGTTTCGGCCCGGTCGGCGGCAATGGCGTTCAACCGTATTTTGGATGCCGGAATTGATTCGCGCAATCAGCGCACTGCAAGACGGCATTTGCCCGCCGGCTTGTTATCCATACAGTTCGCTTGGGGCTTTACGGCTGCTTCGGCGTTTATTTTTTTGCTGGCTTCGCGACAGCTCGGGATGCTGTGCTTTGTACTCGCGCCTTTTGTGCTGGCGCTGCTTTTCTTTTACTCGTTTTCGAAGCGCTTTACTATGTTTTCACACCTGATTCTGGGATTCTGCCTGGGCATGGCTCCGGCCGCGGCATGGATCGCATTGCGAGGAGCGCTCGATGCAAGGATCCTCTGGCTCACGGCAGCCGTCATGTTCTGGACCGCTGGTTTCGACGTAATCTATGCATGCCAGGATTTCGAGTTCGATTGTGCAGAAGGCCTCTGCAGCATCCCCAGGCGTTTTGGGGTTTCCAACGCTTTGCTGATTGCTCGCGCTTTGCATGTCTCAATGATCATTTGCCTCTTTGCTCTGGTATTTTCGTTCCATCTCGGGGCGCTGAGTTTCGCGGGCGTCGGGGCGGTGGTGCTTCTATTGATTTATGAACACGGACTTGTGAAACCGCACGATCTCTCGCGAGTGAATGCGGCGTTCTTCACCGTGAACGGTTATGTGAGTCTATTGTTCTTTGCATTTTGGGCTGCCGATATCTTGCTCCATCGCGGTATTCTTTAAGACCATGAGCTCTCTTGTCGCAGCTAAAGCACCGCCCCAAACCGACGATCCACTCTTAAAGCCGATTTTCGAGAAACTGGAATCTGGTGAGCGCCTGAGCTATGAGGACGGGGTGACCATGTTCCGAAGCTCGGACATTTTGTCACTCGGTTTTATGGCGAACTTGGTCCGAGAGCAACTGCACGGAGATATTACTTATTTCAACGTGAACCGGCACATCAATCCCACCGACGTCTGCGTAGCGAGTTGCCGTCTCTGCGCCTTCGGGAAAAGAGCCAAAGATCCTCACGCCTACACGATGTCGCTTGAACAGGTTTGGGAAATCGCGGGAAAGGGATATGCGGAAGCGGTAACCGAGTTTCATATCGTCGGCGGCTTGCATCCGGAGCTTACGCTGGACTGGTTCTGCGAGATGATTTCGGGTTTGAAGGAACGTTATCCTGAAGTGCATCTCAAGGCGTTCACTATGGTCGAAATCGCTTACCTGGCGAAACGGGCAAAAATTTCAGTTCGCCAGGTGCTTGAACAATTGAAAATGGCGGGTGTCGATTCCCTGCCCGGCGGAGGCGCTGAAATCTTTTCGGACCGCGTCCGCCGCATTATTTGCGACCACAAGATCGACGGCCATGAATGGTTGGAAACGGCGCGTATCGCGCACAACATGGGTCTCAAGAGCAACTGCACCATGCTGTACGGGCACCTGGAGACAGCCGAAGACCTGTCCGATCACTTGGTCCGCCTTCGAGCACTACAGGACGAGACGAATGGGTTTGTCACATTTATCCCTTTGGCGTTTCATCCCGCTAATACGGCATTGAGTCATTTGCCACCCACTTCCGGAGTCAACGACCTTAAACAAATCGCAATCTCACGATTAATGCTGGACAACATCTCCCACATCAAGGCGTACTGGATTATGATGACGCCGGATGTCGCGCAAATCGCGCAACGCTTTGGCGCAAACGATATTGATGGCACGGTCGTGGAAGAAAAAATTTATCATGATGCGGGAGCGGTCACTGCGCAACATTTGCGGCGGAAAGACCTTCTTCAATTAATTCGAGCGGCCGGCCGGGAGCCCGTCGAACGCGATACATCGTACCGTCGAATTTCCCGATCGGAATCGGCTTTTACTGTGCTTGTGTAGGTTCTGTTTCGATACCCTTCAGGGCTGAAACGATCTTGCCGAAAACTCCAGATTTGCGCGATGATTTGGTGCCCGCGGCATGCTCGGCCGCTTGCACTGGAAGGCCATTCCGCAAAAAGGAATCCGGCAAATAAGTTGCGCCCTCCGAAGCCATCGAGAGGAGCCATCGCTTCCCGGAATCGTCGGCGAATTGCAGAAGCCGCACGTCGAGAACGAGTTTTCGGGTACCAATGGTGGTTCTTGCGGTGCGCCAGCAACCATCGAGTTCAGGCACATCCGCTTCGGTCAGTTCTCCCATAAGTTGCAAGCGATAGCCCTCAACACTGTCGTGAATGTAATACTTAAACAAAGACGAACGAGCGCGAGTCGGCTGTCGGCGCGAGGGTGACGATTTCGCTAATGCCGTTTGCTTTTCGGATGTCTCGCTTTTTCTTTGCGGCATGTGACTAGGGTTTGATTCGCACCATGCATTCCATGTTCCAGGTTTTTGTATCCAACAGCAACGCGTGAGAACACCAGTACTTTTCATAACGGAAACTTTGATATGGAGCTTACGTCCAAAGGAACGCATCAAAAGAGTATGAATATGACGGTGAGGATCTATGTTCAGTGTGCGCGGAACGCTCTTCAGATAAATTTCGCATGACCGTTATCCAAAGAGTTAATAAGAATGTTCACCTTCTTCTTCCTTTCCTAGTATGCACGATTTGGCCGATCAACGCGGCCCTGAGTCAGACTGCAGAAACACAGGGGCAACCGGCGCCGGCACAGCAGACTCAACCGCCGCAACCGGGTCAACTACCTGCTAAGCAACAACCTGGCGTAGTCGCCCCCGGCAAAACGCCGGAAGGAGAAGACAAGCGAGTCTTTGGGGTACTCCCCAACTACCGGACCGCCGAAATGAGCGCGGAAGTGCAACCGCTCACGCCGACGCAAAAACTCAGAATTGCAGCCAAAGACTCCTTCGACTACCCTCTTTATCTCCTCGGCGGGGCGTATGCCGGCCTTTATCAGCTTCAGAACAATCACCCGGAGTTTGGCCAGGGTCTGAAGGGCTACGCCCGACGCTTCGGTACTTCATACGCGGATCAAGCCATCGGCAATTTAATGACCGAGGGATTCATGCCCATTTTGCTGCACGAGGACCCTCGCTATTTCCGCAAAGCCGAAGGCAGCAAAATGAGCAGAACTGGTTATGCCCTAACGCGTATCTTTGTTACTCGGACCGATAGTGGCCAAACTTCCTTCAATTATGCGGAGGTCATCGGCAACGGAATAGCAGCGGGAATTGGCTTGTCTTATTATCCGGACAATCGCGATGTACGCGATTACATGCAAAACTGGGGAGTCGAACTGGCAACCGACGCCACCTCACAGGTACTGAAAGAGTTCTGGCCTGATGTCAAGCGGTGGTGGCACGTTCGACACCATAAAGACGAGCCGAACCCGTAGCTAATCGTCACCAGCCGACATAACCGCCCGCAATGGCGGACTTAGGGGTGGGCCTTGCGCTGCTTCAGGCTTGATATCGACTTGGTGTTCGCCACTTTCTCCGTTTTTGAAATTCAGTTTAGACAGAAACGTGGTGTCGAACCGCCCTGCGACAAAATCCTCGTTAGATAAGATTTGTTCGTGAAGCGGAATGGTTGTGTAAATTCCTTCGATGACGAACATATCGAGAGCCCTTTTCATTCTTTGGACGGCCTCCGTGCGATCTTTCCCATGCGTTATCAACTTGGCAACCAGCGAATCATAGTAAGGCGGAATTATGCCATCCGTGTAAGCGGCTGTATCGACCCTGACGCCAATACCTCCGGGCAAATTCAATCCGGTGATGCGGCCTGGAGACGGCGCGAATGTCTCCGGATTTTCGGCGTTGATGCGGCATTCGATAGCGTGACCGGATAGCGTGAGTGGGCCGGTCAAAACATCCTCGAGATGTTCGCCGGCCGCAATTCGCAGCTGTGCCTTGACCAAATCAATGCCTGTGACGAATTCTGTGACTGGATGCTCCACTTGTATTCGAGCATTCACCTCGATGAAGTACAAATTTTCATGCTCATCCATCAGGAACTCAACAGTTCCCGCGTTGGTATAGCCGATACTCTTCATCGCCGTTCGGAGGCGGTCTGAAATTCGAGTTCGAAGCTCGGCTGAAACAGAGGGCGAGGGAGATTCTTCAAGCAGTTTTTGGTGGCGGCGCTGAATCGAACATTCGCGTTCTCCCAGAATTTCGACATTCCCGTGCTCATCGCCTAGTACCTGAAATTCGATGTGGCGAGGAGTTTCGAGCAGCTTTTCCATATAAACATCGCCGCAGGAGAAAGCTGCCGCGGCTTCGGATTGCGCTTGCGCCAAGAACGCCGGGAGGTCTTTTTCGGAGCGTACGATACGCATGCCGCGGCCGCCACCGCCCGCTGCTGCTTTCAACATGATGGGATAGCCAATTTGTGCTGCGATGGAAGCTGCCTCTTCTAAGGTGTTCAGTACTCCTATAGAACCGGGCAGTATCGGAACTCCGGCGTCTTGCATAATTGTCCGCGCATGCTGTTTGAGGCCCATTCGGCGGATGACGTCGGGTTTCGGCCCTATGAATTTGACACCCGAAACCTCGCAGACCTCGGCGAAATCCGCGTTCTCGCTCAGGAAGCCATAGCCCGGGTGAACGGCCTCAACATTCGTGATCTCTGCGGCGCTGATAACTGCGGCAACGTCGAGATAGCTGCGCGCGCTTTTCGCAGGGCCTATGCAAATGGCCTCATCGGCAAATCGAACATGCAGAGCGTGCCGGTCGGCTTCTGAGTAAACGGCAACAGTCTTGATGCCGAGATCCTTACATGCGCATATAACCCGGACTGCGATTTCACCCCGGTTAGCTATTAGAATCTTGCGAAACATGAGTGATCTTCGCTAGAGGGGCCGAATGGTGAATAGCGATTCGCCGTACTCGACCGGGCGGCCGTTCTCGACGTGTTTAGCTATCAAGGTGCCGGCAAGTTCAGCCTCAATCTCGTTCATCAGCTTCATCGATTCGATGATACAGAGGACCTGCTTGGGTTCCACGCGGTCATTGGTTTTCACAAAGGGAGCGGCTCCGGGCGCCGGGGCGTCGTAATACGTTCCGACGATCGGCGATTTCACGATGACGTCTCGTTCATCTTCCCTGGGTAGCGGAGCAGAAGGGGCGGGTGCTGCCTCGCGAGCGGGAGCGGGGACCGCTGCCGAGGTAATACCCCCAGACGCCGTGAGAGGAACCGGAACTACTGTCGGAACCATAATTTCTTTGTGATCTGGAGCGCTGCGAATCCGAACGCGATTTTCACCCCGCTGAACTTCCAGCTCGGTGACTCCCGTATCACGCACAAGGTGAATCAGTTCTTTGATCTCGTCAATCGTCATGTATTCTTGTGCCCGACGCTTTGAACCGCCAGGGTTATAAGACGACAAGCTCTTTCCGTGTAGGAGTCAGGACCTCGCAGCCGTGTGGCGTCACGACGACGGTGTCTTCGATGCGAACACCGCCAATACCTTCCTGATAAACACCGGGTTCAATCGTGATAACCATCCCCGCTTCCAGCTTCGTCCTTTCTTTGCGCCCTACGCGCGGGCGCTCATGAATTTCGAGCCCAAGTCCGTGTCCCGTCGAATGGACGAACAGTTTCTCCAGGCCGAACCCCCGCAGGACCTCCCGAGCGGTCCGGTCGACGTTAGTGCAAGAAACACCCGGTTTTACCGCATCCACGGCTGCGAGCTGGCTCTCCAGCACGGCGCGGTACATGCGCCGCACCTTTGGTCCCAGCTTTCCGACGGCATGGGTTCGGGTCATGTCACTGGAGTATCCAGCGACATTCGCGCCCATATCAACTAATAATAGTTGATCGGGCTGAATTGGAAGCTCCGTCGCGCGAGCATGCGGCAGAGCGCTCCGTGCGCCGGCGGCGACGATGGTTTCAAAAGCGGCTCGTTCCGCCCCAAGCCGGCGCATCCGATATTCGATTTCAGCCGCGAGATCGAGTTCGGTCATGGAAGGCTTGAAATGCCGGAAAGCCTGTTCAAAGGCAGCCGAGTTTACCTGAACGGAGGTTTTGATCGTTGCAATTTCCGCGTTCGATTTAATCATCCGCAACTGCTCGACGGCGCCCGATAACGCTTTCAGGTGAACACCTTCAGCATGCTCTCTTAACTGTTGGTGATCCTCAAAACTGATGCGGTTTTGTTCGAAGGCGAGAGAGCGAATTCGCAGGCGCCTGATCCATTTTGAAAGGTCCTTCATCAGAGCACCCTTCGCAATCTTTACCTCGCAGTCAGATTCCTGTGACGCCTGAGATTCATATCGGGGATCCGTGAAGAGCAAGGCGCGATCGCCAGTGAGCAGCAGCGCACCATTGCTGCCCGTAAACCCGCTCAAATAACGAACGTTTGGAAGCGCTGTGATCAGGAGCGCGGACGCGCGAGCCTCCCGAAATAAGGGAAGCAGGCGCTCGCGCCTGGAAGATGACTCGCCCGCTTCCGCCAAAATCGACCTTAGGGCTTGAGCAGCAATTTGCCGCTGGTCTTTCGCGCTTCCAGATCTCGATGCGCGGCGGCGGCGTCCGCCAGTTTGTAGGTTTGGTGAATGCGCACGCTGAGCCGGCCCGACGCGATCCAGTTGAAAATGTCGGAAGAGCGCCACCTCAGTTCGTCCGGGTCGCTGATGTAATTAGCCAGTGAAGGACGGGTTAGGAACAGCGATCCTTTTTGGGTCAGAAGCAGCGGATCGATCTCTCCGATGGGTCCGCTTGACTGGCCGAAGCTGGCCATCAGGCCCCGAGGACGCAGGCAGTCGAGACTCTTATGAAACGTGGTGCGACCTACTGAATCATAGGCAACTTCGACGCCGCGGTTTCCCGTAATTCGCTTCACTTCCTCAGCGAAATTAGTTCGGGTGTACAAAATTGCGTGATCGGCTCCATGTTCTTTTATGAGCTGAGCCTTCTCCTCTGTCGAGACTGTGCCGATCACCGTCGCGCCAGCGATCTTGGCCATTTGCACCAGCAAAAGGCCGACACCCCCGGCAGCGGCATGAATAAGGCATATGTGACCGCGTTTCAGGTCGAAAGTAGAGCGCGTAAGATAGTGCGCCGTCATCCCCTGCAGCATAATGGCGGCACCAGTTTCAAAGTTGATGGAATCGGGCAATTGCACCAGCACAGATTGTGGGACCAAAGCGTATTCGGCGTAGGATCCGCGCGCCATTGCATATGCAACGCGCTGGCCAATGGGGAGATTCACTCCCGCGCCGACCGCGGCTATGGTGCCCGCGCCCTCATTGCCCAGTTTCACCGGATCTTCTGGAGCTTTATAAAGGCCTTTCCGAAAGTAAACGTCGATAAAATTTACGCCGATCGCTTCAATCTTGACCAAAACTTCTCCTTCGCCCGGTTCGGGCGTAGGGAAGTCCATGTACTTGAGATTTTCAGGACCCCCGGTGGGATCGGCGACGATCGCTTTCATGTAGCCGATAATACGATGCCTAACCCGCGGGAGGTTAGAGCGGCATAGCTATACAGCCCAACTGTAATCGTGATCGGCTTGTTGCGCTCCCTCGTCTTCATCGAGAAGACGCATCAGCTCCAACCGCAAAGCGTCCACCAAAGCCCTCCAACTAGCGTCGATCACGTTATCCGACACTCCGACCGTTGTCCAGGTTCTTCGGTGATCGCTCCACTCAACCAGGACGCGCACTTTTGACGCCGTTCCGCCCTTGGCTCCGAGAACGCGAACTTTGTAGTCAATGAGCCGAACGTTCGCAATTGCTGGGTAAATAGACGCCAAGCACTGGCGTAAGCAAACGTCCAGAGCATGAACCGGTCCCTGCCCCGTTGCCGTGCAGGAATGGACATCTTCACCGACCCGCAGGGCCACGCTCGCGGTTGTGACCGTCTCATCATTGCCCCGTAGCCGGGTTGCGGAGGTACTTTGCAGCTTTGTAGAAACCTCATAGCTGACCACCGAGAACGGATGAAACTCGGGATGCGCCGCTTCACGGACCAGCAATTCGAAGGTGCCCTCGGCAGTTTCGAAATCGTACCCCTCGTGCTCCATGCCTTTAATCCTATTCAGCAGTTCGCGACGGGAAGTCTCGTTGAGGTGCTCCTTCAAACCAAGTTGCTCGAGTTTATAAGAGATGTTCCCTCGACCTGAAAGATCGCTCAAAAGAACACGTTGCCGGTTACCGACCAGTTCCGGTTGAATGTGCTCGTAGGTAGCCGCATCTTTCAATACAGCGCTCACGTGGACACCGCCCTTGTGCGCGAACGCGCTTTTACCGACAAACGCTTGCTCGCGCCGCAACGGCAGATTCGCCAGCTCTGCAACGAAGCGGGCGACACTGGTCAGGTTCTTCAAATTTTCTCGCCCTATCGTGTCATGGCCGAGCTTCAGCTCGAGAATTGCCAGGATCGAGCACAAATTGGCGTTTCCACAACGTTCGCCATAACCGTTCATGCAGCCCTGGACATGCGTCACTCCGGCTTCAACCGCGAGCAGCGTGTTCGCGACCGCGAGCTCCGAGTCGTTATGGCAATGAATCCCAATCACGCCATCGAAGCGCCGGCGCACCTGTTCGACGATCTCGACCAGGCGACTCGGCAGGGTTCCGCCGTTGGTGTCGCACAAACAAAGTACGTCCGCGCCGGACTTCTTCGCTGCTTCAAGAGTGCGCAATGCGAACGCCGCATTTGACACGTAACCATCGAAAAAATGCTCGGCATCATAGATAACTTCGCGCCCGTGGTCCTTGAGATAGGAGACCGTATCCGAGATGATCTGCAGATTTTCGGTTTCTGTAATTGCCAACGCACGCTGCACATGAAAATCCCATGTCTTGCCGAAGACGGACACGGCAGGAGTTTGGGCGGCGAGCAATTCCGCAACGTTTGAGTCTTCATCCACGCGATTCTTCGCAAAACGGGTCGCTCCGAATGCGGTCAGCTTGGCGTGCTTCAGCTTGAGACCCTGCGCGCGCTCAAAAAACTGTTTGTCTTTCGGGTTTGAACCAGGCCAGCCTCCTTCAATGTAGTCAATACCAAGTTCATCGAGCTTCTCTGCTATCAGTAATTTGTCGTCAGCCGAAAAAGAGATTGACTCACCTTGGGTCCCATCTCGAAGTGTGGTGTCTAATGTGAAGATCTTCATAATTGACTGTTCCTTAAAAACCAAAGGCCACCAACTGGATTTACCCGCTGGTGGCCTCTCTAATGGAATCGGATGCAGAGGTCTCAGCCGGGGCCACTAATGGCCACGGTAATGATAATGCCGCTGTGTAGAAGTAAAAGCATGAGACCTTGGCAGTAAATCAGATTATAGAACACGCGTGGCATGGTATTGTGCGATTCAAGCACGCATTCCTGCTGCGCGGCCATGCCTACCTCAGCCGAACTCAGTTTCGCGGTCGAGACTCAGTTCACGACAATCCCCTCGTTGACGCTCGACTGCGGAGCAACGCTCTTGAACATCGAAGTAGCGTATGAAACCTATGGAGCGCTAAATGCCAGCCGCACGAACACGATTCTGATTCTCCACGCCTTTTCCGGCGATGCTCATGCTGCTGGGGTTAGCAAGGAAAATGGACAGCCAGGCTGGTGGTCCCCCATGATCGGACCCGGCCTGGCTTTCGATACGGATCGCTATTTCGTCATTTCTTCGAACGTGCTGGGCGGATGCCGCGGCACCACCGGTCCGAGTTCGATGGATGGGACGACTGGCCAACCCTACGCTATGCGCTTTCCGGTAATCACTATCGGCGATATGGTCCGGCTCCAAAAGCGGCTGATTGATCATCTAGGAATCGAACGCCTTTTGGCGGTCGCCGGAGGGTCGATGGGCGGAATGCAGGCCCTTGAATGGGCAGTCGCTTATCCGGATTCCGTTGCGGCAGTCATTCCTATCGCGGCCACATCGCGACACAGCCCGCAGCAGATCGCTTTTAACGAAGTCGGGCGGCAAGCGATTATGGCTGATCCGGATTGGAACGAAGGGGATTATTACGATGGCAAACCTCCGGCTCGAGGACTTGCTGTAGCCCGCATGGTTGGCCATATCACGTATATGAGCGACGCCTCGATGCGAGAGAAGTTTGGGCGCCGTCTGCGGGATAGAGATGCGTTCGGCTTTGATTTCTCGGCAGACTTCGAAGTGGAAAGTTACCTTCGATATCGCGGAAGCCAGTTCGTGAATCGCTTTGACGCGAATTCTTATCTCTACATCACAAAAGCGATGGATTACTTCGATCTGTCATCTGGCCACGCGTCGCTCGCGGCGTCGTTTGATTCGGCTCAGGCGCGTTTTCTAGTGTTGAGCTTCACCTCGGACTGGCTCTATCCCACTTATCAGTCGCTTGAAACCGTCAGCGCGCTTCGCAGCCGGAACCTTGATGTCGCTTTTGCCGAACTCACGTCGACTTACGGTCACGATGCGTTCCTTGTTGAAACCAAGGAGCAGAGCGAGATTATCACCGGTTTCTTAGCGAGCGTATATCGGGACATCCAAAACGGGGCTTCGAACATCGCGCCGCCCCCCAAAACCGACCCGCTGCCAGTAAGCCGTCAGATACTCGATCGGCTGGATTACGCGATGATTGCTGAGATCGTCGAGCCTGGCTCTCGCGTGCTCGATCTCGGTTGCGGCGATGGAGAGTTGCTGGCATGGTTGCGCGAACATAAGCGTGTTGACGCGCGCGGCGTGGAAATCGATCCGAATAAAGTCCGGCGCGCGATTGCGCGAGGCGTCTCGGTTTATCAGAGCGATATCGAGCAAGGGCTCATTGATTATCCAGATCGCACGTTCGATTACGTCATCCTCAGCCAGACGCTGCAGGAGATGCTTCACCCCTTACGTGTGCTGCGGGAAATGCTCCGGGTAGGAAAGAATGGCATCGTAGCCTTCCCGAATTTTGGCCACTGGACGACGCGCTTATCACACTTGATTAGTGGCCGCGCCCCACGAACCGAGCTGTTCCCGTATGACTGGCACGAATCACCCAACCTGCATTTCTTGACCATCAACGACTTCATTTCGCTTTGTCGCGAACAGAAATGGAAGGTTGAACGGCAAATTTTCGTAAGCGCCAATCGCAAGGTACGGCTGCTGCCGAACTTCTTTGCCGAGGTCGCGGTATTTTCCATCCGGGCGCCGGGCTAATTTAGCGCCGAAGGGCTTCATCACGTCAACTCCTCCACACGTCCATCTTCAAAAACCACGAGAATCTTCTTAAGATCGGGGGGCATGCGCAGTTGCGAACATACATGCCGATATGCGTCTAAGTATGAAATTTCTCCGCTCCTGATCACGAGCCATCGATCACCAGCAACCCTCGCGGCCCGCTTGCTGCTGTTCACGCTGATTAGCTCAAGCAATTCACCTGTGATGTTCAAAAGTAGATGCGGATCTGAATCGGAATTGTGCACGAATCCGATCATTCTGGGCGCAAGCTGCGCCTTTTCTCTCAACATCCGAACGCGGACACGATTCCCGTAGATCGTGTCTTGGTCGTCTCGACTCGCGGATCCTCGCCCGAGAACAGTTTGTATTTTGTCCTCCAGCGCGGCAGCTGTTTTCGACGGCAATCGGATCGGAGCGGTGATGGTCAGCAATACTGTCACGCCGTTCGGCACGTGTTCGCCGACCGAAGTTTGCAGACGTTCAATGAGCCTGGTCGCAACTTTATCGAATCTCAAACGAAGCTTGGCGGCTTCACCCTGGCCGGTATGACTTTGTTTGAGTGTCGCAATGTCAACAGCAATCCGTTTTCCAGCGACGACAAGATAGGCTTCCGAGGGATCACTACGGTCTTCCCACCTTGCCGAGAACCTTTGGGCGACGACTTCGATTGCGGTTCGGTCCTGCTTCTTCAATCTGTCCCAAGTGTTGCACTGAGAATCTCGCGCCCTATACTTGAAAATCGAGGGAGCCGCGATTGACTAACAGTGTTGAGGAGTATGTCCGTCAGAATGAACCACGTTTTTTGAATGAGCTGCTCGAGTTGCTTCGCATTCCAAGCGTAAGTACGCTTCCCGAACACAAGCAAGACGTCGCCCGCGCGGCTCAGTTCGTGGGCGATAGCTTACGGAAGGCGGGAATGGAAAACGTCGAAATTATTACGACGCAAAAACACCCGCTGGTGTATGCCGATTGGCTACATGCTCCCGGCAAACCAACGGTCCTGTGTTATGGCCACTATGACGTTCAGCCACCCGATCCTCTCGAGCTGTGGGAATCTCCTCCTTTCGAGCCCAGTCTTCGCAATGGAAACATATACGCACGCGGAGCTTGCGATGACAAAGGGCAGATGTATATGCACGTCAAAGCTGCCGAAGCGCTGCGCGCGGCCTATGGTGGAAAGCTGCCAATCAATCTGAAATTTCTGATCGAAGGCGAGGAAGAGGTAGGTGGAGAATCCATTTCGAAGTACGTCCAGGAACAAGGAGCGAAGCTGAAGGCCGACGTAGCCCTCGTTTCGGACACGGAACTGTTTGCGGACGGTGTTCCTACGCTTTGCGTCGGTTTGCGGGGTTTGATCTATCTCGAAATCGAAGCTACGGGTCCGGCGCGTGATTTGCATTCCGGCATGTATGGAGGCGCGGCGCCGAACCCGGTGTACGGTCTTATCGAGTTGCTGTCGAAAGCGAAAGATGCCGAGGGGCATATTCGGATTCCCGATATCTACGAGGACGTTGTCCCTCCCGATCCCGCCGAGATTGAAAGCTGGAAGTGGCTCCCGTTTTCAGAGGACGAGTTCCTGAAGCACGAAGTTGGGTCCAGCGCTTTGACCGGTGAGCCGGAGCAATCGGTCTTTGCGCGGATTTGGGCGCGTCCGACGTTCGAGGTTCACGGGATCGCAGGCGGATTCACAGGAACCGGCGCAAAGACGGTAATTCCGGCGAAGGCGACGGCTAAAGTAAGCCTCCGTCTGGTTCCCAAGCAACATCCTGAGCGCGTATTGTCAGCAGTGAAGCAATGGGTGAAAGATAACACGCCGAAGGGCATTCAAACCGAAGTGCGTGTCCTCAGTGCCGGCCCAGCTATCTCGGTAAACCCGAATCATCCAGCGATCGAAGTTGCGGCGAAGGCGTTCAGTGAGATGCTCGGCAAGCCGACTGTGTTCATCAGGAGCGGTGGTTCGATTCCGATTGTCGGTGAATTCGCGACTCACTTGGGCATTCCGACGGTCTTGATGGGCTTTGGTTTGCCGGACGATGGGTTACACTCTCCGAACGAAAAGTACCGGATCAGCAATTACTACACAGGTATTATGACCATCGCTCATTTTCTGGATGAATACGGCAGAAATTCGGTCTGATCGCGATCCGAATGACGTTAGAAAACGAATTCGCGTATGAATGGCGGCCGTTGATCGAAGTCGCTGTAGCGAATCCATCTGGGCCGTACCACAAAGTACACGATCCCGGGCCAACTCATTCGCGCCGGTCCGTCGGGCCAAGTCTTGAAATAGATCTCCTGATAATGCTCCAACTCAGGTGAGTCGAGCTCTCTAGCTTCGCCCTCATACTGGACTGTTTGCTCGCCCGTCCAGCCAATCACGAAGGAGCAGGAAGGTTTAGCGATAAGATTGGGATACTTGCGGGAACTTTTGACGGTATCGAAGATGATTTCGAGACGCGGCGTGACCGCAATACCTACCAGCGCAGCTTGGGGAGAGTGCTCATCACGAATGGATCCGAGTACGCCCAGCTTACATTTCGCGATGAATGCGTAGAGATCCGATTCAGTCATGAGCGAGCCTCGACAAAGTGTACCGCGCTCGCGAATACTTTTTCACATGCTAGAATCCGAAATTAATGCTGCAGGACCTTGCTCTGGCGCTGCGTCTTCAGGCGCTTGATCGCAAGATCGCGAGTCTCGAGAGTGAGATCGCGACGCTTCCCAAACATATCGCGGAAATTGAGAAACGGCTGGAATCTCACACGCGCCGTCTTGAAGTGGACCGTGCGGCGTTAACCGCGAATCAGCGCGACAGAAAAAAATTGGAAAGCGATATTCAGGTTCACGAACAGAAAATTTCTAAATTGAAGGATCAGATGTTAACTGCCAAGACGAACGAGCAATATCAGGCGTTCATGCATGAGATTGCTTACGCCGAAGGCGAAGTTCGCAAAGCGGAGGACAAGATCCTGGATCTGATGGAGCAATCCGAGCCGTTAGAAAAGAATGTCAAGGCGGCTGAAGCGCGGTTGAAACAGGAACAGCAGCACGTCGAGGCTGAGAAAAAGAACGCTCGGGAACGCACGTCTGCGGATCAGCAGGAGATGGCTGGAAAACGAACCGAGCGCGCCTCAACGGTGGGCGAAATGGATCCCAAACTTTACACGGAGTATGAACGGATCCGCAAAAAGACTAAGAACACCGCGATCGCCGATGCCACGGAAGGTAGGTGTGATGCGTGTCAGATTGCGCTTCGTCCTCAATTCTTCCAGGATCTGCGACGTGGCGACCGAATTATGTTTTGCGAAAGCTGCGGGCGCATCCTCACGTATAATCCCATCATTGACGTCGCAAGCGATGTAGCCGCTTCCCAGCAGACAGCTTGAGGTGAGCGCCGGGCCAGGATGCCTAAAAACAGAGCACGATGGCTCGTCGCAATTGCCGCTTCGATGTCGTTTTCTGCCATCGTCGCCCAGCAATCGATTCCGCTAATTCGTTCCACTTCCAGGCTCGTGTTGTTGGACGTCATCGTCACGGACAAAACCGGTCGGCCACTTCGTCAACTCAAGAAAGATGATTTCACGGTTCTCGAGAACGGTATTCCACAGACGATCACCTCGTTCGAGGGTGTAGCCGGTGCGTCGTCTGACACCAGTTCGCCCGGTATTGGTTGGTCTGAAACCGAGTCAG